>JAZNFF010000046.1:0-1737 GCA_045588995.1 Acutalibacteraceae bacterium | reverse complement strand
GCAAAGAGTTTGGGAGAAAGGTCCGGTGGACCTTTCGATAGCCGGAGAAGAAACTTTCACTCTTGCGGTACGCGACTCTGCACTCACTTGGAGCGTGGCGCAATCGTCGACCGCGGCGCCTCCTTTTGTTCGCTTTATCGTCCACTGGACGCGCTCGCAACGTCACCTGTTATCCGCACCAAAATATAAAAGGAAGCGATTTTGGGATCGCATCCTTTTTTTATTTAATTCTTATAAAAATCATTGCTGCCGAGGGTATTGCGAATAGCGTTGCAGAAAGAACCATAGTAATTGTTTACAACCGTGTCGATATTTCTGCCTTGACGGATTTCTGCGGCCATTTGGTCATAAAGGGTTAATGTACTTGTACTGCCCGTTTTGAAAACGCCTTGGCGGTTTGGAATAGTAGCGCCCCTCATTATGCTATCCATTAGTTCCTGGTCTTGAGCGGAAAGTTCGTTTTGACCTCTTTCTGTTGTCTTATAAGTGGCTACAAACTGCGCCCAGACAATCGCAATTCTCGAGTCAGAACCCTCACCTGCGCAGATAGCGTTATACCATCCCGTAGGATATGCCTGGTGATAGTTTTCGGCAGGTAAAGGTATGGGAACTATCTTTAGATTGCTTGTGTTATTGGAGAATGCCGCCGCATTTTTAACTTTTCCCCAAATATCCGGATACTTAGAAGAATCATCAACGAACATATAATTCTGTCCCGCAATGAACTCTGAAAGGGAATCGCCTGTCTGGAACTGCTTGCCGATACGATCTTCACAATATATCTTCTGAATAAGTCTTAAAGAAAGAATGGTTTTTTCATCGTGCAGGTTAAGGTGAACCTTGCCGTTATCCACGGTTACTGAAGAAACACCGTAGAAATTGGTGTGATTTATATTGGAAGAAAGGAAATAGATATTGCTTGCGGAGTTTGTGGCAGTTTTGCCCATAGAAAAGATTTTATCCCATGTCCATTTTCCGCTGTTGTAAAGAGCTCTTGGGTCTTCAAGACCGGCTTTATCAAATAGGGCTTTATTATAATAGAATATATACGGGTATGCACTATAGGTATTGCAGATGCCGTATGTTCTGATACCCCACTTAAACGAATTAGTTTTATCCATATCAAAATTAGAGGTATCTTCCTCATAAAGATATTCCGTCAGGTCGGCATATAGCCCAAGTTGTGGACCTTCGGGGAATTTTGAGCCGTGAACATATATAATATCATAGGGGTCGCCCGTACTTTTTCTATTTTTAATACCTTGGTTAAAGCTGCCAAAAGAAAGTTGATAATCTTTTACGGTGCAATTATATTTGGCTTCAAAATCATTTATCATTGTTGCGAATGACTTTGTTCTATATGGCACTTCATCACTTACAGCAAGTGTTATGGTCTTGCCGTTAAGGTCAAGAGGTGGCTCATCTTCAAATTTATAATCGCTATTATCAGAGTTTCCGCCTGAAGATGTACTGCTGGTTACGGTATTATCCTTACCGCCTCCCGAACCGGTTGAACTGTTATTATTGGATTCACCTGTGGAAGAACCGCCTTCATCAGTATCTTTTTTACTTGATGTGTCTTTAGGTTTGCTTGTATTATTCTTATCTTTATTCTTTCCCTCATAGTACTCGATTTCTTCATATTCTTCTACGGTTTCCACCGAGGAAGAAGGGGTTGGAATCAGTTTGCAAGAGCAAAGAGAAATGCACATCACAACTGCCATTAAAAAAGATACT
>JAZNFF010000045.1:0-9904 GCA_045588995.1 Acutalibacteraceae bacterium | reverse complement strand
ATACCGAATTTTGCAATATTTGAATCAAGTCCGGGACACCAATCGATAAAGAACGTACCTGATACTGTTTTAGCAGATTTATCAAGAAAAGACCTTACAAATATCATTTGCTCATACGCTACAGGATAAAGTTCTTTAATTAATTCCCTATCATTATCTCCGTAAATCATATAATCATATAAAGTAGAAATAAAAAACAAGGAATAGTCCCTAAAATACCAACCATCAACATATGGAGGTGTATTTTCAAAAATACATGGGGCAACTATTTTATCGTTTACTCTATAGCCCGCAAAAAGATACAGACACTTTTTAATCAAATCAAGATTATTAAATGTTTTATAATCCGCAAGTGCCTGTAAACGCAAGTCACCAATCCATAATCTTCTATCTCTTTTTGGACCATCCTCAAATACCATTTGTTCGCATTCCATTAGTGTTTTTGCTGCAGTTTTATCGATATCTTCAAGCAACTTATCACCAATATCGATGGGTTTAAAATTGTCGGAATTAGCAGATGTTACACTATCACAAAAAAGATTTTTAATTGCAACAGAATTTGGTATATCATCCAAACGCTCAATTTTTAAAAATCTAAATGCAAAACGCCTATCAAGTGTTTTTTGAGCAGGTAAAAATGGCATAGAATAATCTTCAATCTGAAGCCAACTTGAAGAAAGCTCACCATTATATTTTTTAGGCTCATATAGTTCTCGCAAGGTTTCACCAAAGGTGAATCTTAATTTAAGCGGTGCATCTTGAATTCTACCAATATGTGAAGCCTCATAATGAAGATATCCTACTAAATGGGTGCCAAAATCAAGCGTTATGCTTTCTTTCGGCTTTAGAGTGAAATCTTCTTCATAAGCAGAAATAATTTTAGATGAAAAACCAAGAAAAGCGTCTTTATTATTTAAAATTTCAATTATATTTATGGGTTTACAAGATTTGTGGAATAAATTAATTTTATATTTTTTTGATTTTTCTATAAACATTTTAACACCACTATCCTTATTAATTTCATAAATTATATCATATATATTTATGGTTTGCAATAAAAAATAACGCCGAAATTTCGGCGTTATTTTTATTTATAGAATAATGCATACCAAACCGTTGCAGCCATCATTTATTACTCTTTCAATGGTTTCTTGCACCCTCATTCTCGCATCCATAGGCATACGGGAAAGTTTAGAATGTAACCCCTCATTAACGAGTTCATGAAGAGATTTTCCGAATATATTTGAATCCCAAATTTTAACCGGGTCTTCCTCAAATTCTTTGAGCAGGTACATAATAAGGTCTTCGGATTGTCTTTCCGAGCCAACAATTGGACTTACTTCGGTATTAATATTTGCCTTCATTAAATGGATTGATGGTGCGGATGCTTTAAGTCGAACCCCGTATTTTCCGCCCTGCTTAACAATTTCCGGCTCCTCAAGTGTCAATTCTTCAATATCTGGCATAACGATACCGTATCCCGTCGCCTCTACCTCATCAAGCGCATCTTTAACTTTCATATAATCTTTCTTAACAGAGGCGAGTTCTATCATATTATTCATTAGTTCTTGTTCATCATTAATCGAAAGCCCCGTTTTTTCGCCAAGGATTTTATAGAAAAGATTTTTAATGATATCTATATCTATCATTGCACTTCCGCTACCAAGGTCAATGCTATCAATTCTAACTCCGCACACATTCTTACTATCATGAAATGCCTTTTCAAAATTATAAATATCGCGGATATGTTTTATATCCGAGACGGCATTTTTAATTGAATTTGTAAGCTCTGCTCTTAACCAGTGGTCAACCGATAGTGAATTTATCCATTTTGGGAAATTGATGCAAATTTCTTTGACAGGGAATTCCATAAGTATTCTCGATAGAATTCTCTTTATATCCGCATCATTTAAATCTAGGCAGTTTATTGGTATTACTGGTACAGAATATTTATCCGTAAGTGCTGCCGCTTTTTCGGCGGCTTCGGATGAATCGGGATATAAACAGTTATATAACACAATAAAAGGTTTATTAATGCTCCTTAACTCATCAATTACCCTTTCTTCTGCCTCGGCATACTCTTCGCGTGGAATATCGCTGATACTACCATCTGTAGTGATAACTAGACCGATGGTTGAATGCTCATTGATAACCTTTTGAGTACCGATTTCTGCCGCCATATTAAACGGTATTGCTTCCTCGTACCAAGGCGTCATTACCATACGAGGTTGATCTCCCTCTATATAACCAAGTGCGCTTGGCACAATATATCCAACACAGTCAATCAATCTTACATTTGCCGTTATATTACCGTCTAAATTAATTTGTGTGCCTTTTTCGGGTATAAATTTGGGCTCGGTTGTCATGATAGTTCTGCCCGACGAGGATTGTGGCAATTCATCATTTGCCCTTTCCCTTTCGAAATCTTCTTTAATGTTAGGCAA
The DNA here is from genome assembly GCA_045588995.1 of Acutalibacteraceae bacterium. Lineage (GTDB taxonomy): Bacteria > Bacillota > Clostridia > Oscillospirales > Acutalibacteraceae > UBA737. Next base: position 7,460 of record JAZNFF010000045.1, on the reverse strand, counting down.
CACCATTTTCTCCATAAACTGCTTAATAAATGTGGATTTACCCGTTCTGACGGGACCCACTACGCCTATGTAAATATCTCCGCCTGTTCTTGCTGCTATATCTTGATAAATATTGGTTGCCATAAACATTCCTCCGAAACCATTATCATTTATATTTGTAACGCGTTTATATTCACACTACACTGTTAGATAAATATGCGGACAAATGCTTTTATATGACACTTTAAAATAAAAAAGGATGACACATTGGTCATCCTTAAATTTTAGCGATCAAAGAAATGCGCTTCTGTTGCCGCACATAAATAATGGTAAACGGGAAGATGCAATTCTTGAATTTTAAATGTTTCGCGCTCCGGTACTTTTATGCACAAATCGGCAATCTCGGAAAGTTTGCCGCCGCCAATACCTGTAAGGCCGATAACAGTAAGGCCAAGAGCTTTGCCGACCTTAGCCGCCGCATTAGCATTGACAGCGTTGCCGGATGTGCTCATACAAACGAGTATATCTCCCTTTTTACCTAGGCCCATAACGGCCTGTGCGAAAATTAGGTCAGGATCTACGTCGTTGCAGAACGCGGTATTAACGGCATTTAAATTAGTAAGAGCAACAGCGGGAAGTCCGCACTGGAGTTTATTTAAAATATCATCATCAATACTCGGACAGTTATTCTTCATTTCTGCTTTCTTATCTTCAGAAATAGGTCTCTTCTTTAAAAAACCCTTCATAAGTTCGCCAACTATATGGTCAGAATCGGCGCAACTGCCACCGTTGCCGCAAAGCAATATTTTGCCACCGTTTTCGTAGCATTTTATCCAAGCATCAGCAACCTTGATAATATCATCTCTGCAAGATTCAAGTATCGGGTATCGGGTTAATAATTCGTTTAACATAATATGACTTCTCCTTTATAAAAGCGCTGTAGCAATTGCTGCATAATCGCCGATTTGCTCACCGAGTTCCGCCGGTAAAACCTCGCAAACTTGCGCCGCAGGACTTAATGCCTCCTTGTCGATAACCTTTTTGGTATGTTCCCAAATAAGATTGCGCGAACGGGCAAAAATACTACCGATAACTATCTTCTCAGGGTTAAGAATATCAATTAAAATTGATAAACCTTTTCCAAGATATTCGCCGCAAGTAGCGTAAACTTTAATGGCGGTTTCATCACCGGCATCTGCTGCATCGCCAACGGTTTTTGCGGTAACATCGGCAGGAGTCATACCCTTTTTGAAATAACTTGGATATTTGCCTTGCTGAACTTGTTCGAGCGCCATAGTGTACCCTAGTTGCGCTATACCTCCACCGCTGCAAAATCCTTCGAATGAACCCGCCTTATGAAATCCGACGGGGCCGAAGTTATCAAGGCGAATATGACCGCACTCACCCGCATTATCATTAGTTCCTGCATAAAGCTTGCCGTCAAGAATTAATCCTGCGCCGAGGCCCGTACCAAAAGTAAGGAAAATCATATTATTACTTCCCCTACCTGCGCCGAATTTCCACTCGGCAACCGCGCAAGCATTTGCATCATTTTGAAGATGAACCGGAACGCCATAATGCTCATTTATCTGCTTACATATTTCAACATTATTCCAACCGTGAAGATTGGGAGGGCCTAAAATGACACCCCTCGCAGAACTCAAAGGACCTCCGCAAGAAATACCGATAGCATCAACCTTACCATCGAACTTCAATGTATCGGCCAACTCGATTAGCTTATTAATCATCTCTTCAGGACTTATTGACAAATCAGTTGCAATCTTTTTCTTTTCAAGAAGTTTGATATTGCCATCTATGTACGAAGCGGAAATGACAGCACATTTAGTTCCGCCGATATCAAAACCAAGTAAATTCATTTTTTACCTCCAAAATTTGCTATATAAATATATTATAACAAAGTATCAATAAAGTCAATTAAAAAACTGTTGAAAACTATGTATAAAAATGTTATTATGCAGTTGTAAATAGATTATGATTGGTTGTGATACCGATGATTAATAATTTAAGTGAAAAAGCAAAAGACAATCCTATTAAACCTTTTTGGAGTTGGAATGACAAATTAGAAACTAAAGAGCTCTGTAGACAGATTGAAATAATGAAGGAAAATGGTATAGAGGGCTTTTTTATGCACGCCCGCGGCGGACTTATCACCGAATATATGAGCGATGATTGGTTTGAAAAAATAAGAGTTTGTTTAGATAAGGCAGACGAGCTCGATATGCAGGCGTGGGCATATGATGAAAATGGTTGGCCCAGCGGTTTCGCAAACGGACTTGTTCCGCAAAAAGGAATCAAATATCAACAAAAACATCTTAAATATACCCAATATAACGAAGATACCGCATTACCCGAAAATATTATAGGAATTTACCGCAAAATTAATAACGAGTTCGTTATTATGGAAGATGCTGCATACGGTGATATTATTATAAGTTTTACGGTTAATCCGTATTATATTGATATCATGAATGAGGATGTTATCACTGATTTTATAAATGAATCTTACGAAAAATATTATGAGCACTTCGGCGAGCGTTTTGGCACTTCCCTTAAGGGATTTTTCACAGATGAGCCACAACTCGCCAATACACAAAAAATCCCTTGGTCTTTTATATTGCCTCAAAAATTCAAAGAAAAATACGGTTATAATCTTTTAGATAAGTTACCGTTACTCTTTAATGATACGGAAAATTCCCCTGCTTTCAGATATGATTTTTATTCTCTTATAAATGAACTGTTCACGAAATCATACTTTAAGCAGATTTTCGATTGGTGCGATGCGCACAACTGCAAATTCACGGGACACAGTATGATGGAAGACGGAATTGCGGCACAGATGGCTGCAAATATGGGCGTTATGCCATCTTATGAGTATATGCATGAGCCAGGCATAGATTGGCTTTTACGCATGGTCGCCAAAAGCGGTATTACTGCAAAACAACTCGGAAGTGTTGCCGCGCAACTAAATAAAAAAACAATTACCGAAACCTTTGCGGGTTGCGGTTGGGATGTTTCTCTCAATGAATTAAAAGGCATCGCGCAATCTCAGGTCGTTCACGGAATAAAAACAATTTGCACTCATCTGCAAAGCTATTCCACACGCGGAGAAAGAAAACGCGATTGGCCTGCTTCCCTATATATTCAACAACCTTGGTTCCAAGAGTCCTTTAAGCAGTTCGCCGATTATTTTACAAAACTTGGCGCTTTGCTCAGCGAAGCAAAAGAATACGCTCCTCTTTTAGTAATTCATCCAATTAAATCCGCTTATTTAACCTATAATCCAAACGATTTGCAGAATTTACTTAAAGAAAACGGCGCTTTTGGAAATATCAGTACGCAACTTCATGCTAATCATATATGTTTTCATTATGGCGATGAAACCATTATGAAACATCACGGTAAGGTTGATGGCTCATCACTTCATATCGGATGTTGTGAATATAAATATGTACTTATTCCCAAAATGTCCTCACTTGATGAAAGCACATTAAATTTATTATCAGAATTTGCAAAAAACGGCGGCAAAATTTATGCATATAAAGAAATGCCCACGTACGTAAACGGCAGAACAAATTCGCAACTTGACAACTTAAAGAAAAAGATAACTATCATCGATGATATCGAGTCGCTTTCTTTAGAGATAAATGATGAAAAGTTAATCACTACCTCTAAAGATGAAGATATTGTATGTTCAATTTCTACCCTTCCTGACGGAACTGATATTTATTATTTTGTTAATATAGATAATAGCGAAAAAATGACCGAAATCAATATAAATGGAAAAAAGAGTATCAGCAATTTTGATCCTATTACCGAATCTGAAGATGCTATTTCCTACTCACATACTAACGGAGTCACCCATTTTCTTCTCGATTTTGCACAATATGGAAGTTTTGTGCTATTTGTTAAGGAAAGCGATATTGAGGAAATCAAGCCACACAAGCGCGAAATATTAGCTCTTAATAATAAGTTTAATATAAAAAGTTCTAATGACAACTGCATCACACTTGATTTTTGCGAATATAAAATTGATGATGGCGAGTGGCAAGATAAGAAATTTATTTTACATATTCAAAAGGAACTTTTCAAACTGCAAAAACCCTGTGACATTGATTTACGGTATATTGTAAATATTAATGATTCGGATGTTTTAAGTGGGCTTAAATTCTATATAGAAACACCCGAAAAATATCTAATTACAATTAACGGTACTGTTATTAAATTTAAAGATTGCGGTCAACTCTTTGATGCCAGTGTTCGCGGAACGGAGATTGGCTCTTATATGGAGCTCGGAAAAAACACTATCGTTATTTCAACAAAGTTTTACCAAGACAATAACGTTTACAAAGTTCTTTTTACCCCGAATATCCACGAGGTCGAGAAAAACAAGCTGACATATAACACAGAACTTGAGGCCTGTTATATCACCGGAGATTTTGGTGTTGATTTTAACGGAGAATATACCTTTGGTGATAGAAAATCAATATTCTGCTCCGATGAATACTCGCTTGTTAAATCAAAAAGAATTGTTGATATTTCTAATATCACTATTCAAAACTATTGGTTCTTCCAAGGCGAAATGGAATTAACACAAAGTATTGATATTAAAAAGTCCGAAAATGTTAAATATAATATCGGATTTAAAAAACTGCACTGTCCGGCAGCGCATCTTTATATAAATGATGCATTCGCAGGAGATTTAAGTTTTGCTCCGCATATCGTTGATGTCACAAACTTCATAAATGATGGCAAAAACGAAATTACCGTTAAACTTTTCTCGGGAAACAGAAATATATTAGGTCCTCACCACAGAATTGAAGGAGAAATATATCACGTTAATCCCGCGTCATTTACAGAAATTGGCAAACACGACGGAACTAACGTATGGCGTGATGGATATTCTTTTGTAGTTTTCGGCGCAGAACCATATTAAAATCGAAACTACCGTGTTTTCGCGGTAGTTTTTTTATTTATGTATTTTTCTTCAAAAAAATGGGAATATTTTAAGTAAACGTTATTTTAGGAGGAAAATTATGAAAAAAAGAATCTTGTCATTAATTTTGGCGCTTTTTACATTAATGCTATCTTTAACTCTTGCGGGTTGCGGCAAAAACGGCAAATACCCCGTATATTTTCTAAATTTCAAACCCGAATCCGCGGCAGTTTACGAAGAAATAGCCAAAGAATATGAAAAAGAAAAAGGTGTTACGGTAAAGGTTGTTACGGCCGCCGCTAACACTTATGAACAAACATTAAAATCAGAAATCGCAAAATCAAATGCGCCCACTATATTCCAAATCAATGGGCCAATTGGTTACGAATCCTGGAAAGATTATTGCCTTGATTTAAGTGATAGCAAATTATATTCCTATCTAACCGATAAAAGTTTGGCGATTACCGATGGAGACGGTGTATTTGGCATACCATATGTTGTCGAAGGATATGGCATTATCTATAATAACGCAATTATGGAAAAATATTTTGCATTGCCAAACCGCAAAACCACTATAAATAGCGCCGCAGAAATTAAAAACTTTGAAACTCTAAAATCGGTTGTTGAAGATATGAGCGCTAATAAAGATAAATTAGGTATCGATGGCGTTTTCGCTTCCACTTCGCTTTCTGCAGGTGAGGATTGGCGTTGGCAAACACATCTGCTCAATATCCCAATCTATCACGAATTAAATGAAAATATCGATTATGATGATCCAACCGTTGCAGGTCTAAAGGCCAAAGAAATCGCCTTTAGATATTCGGAAAATTATAGGAATATATTTGATTTATATCTTAACAATTCAATTACCGATAAAAATTTACTCGGTTCTAAATCTACCAGTGATTCTATGTCTGAATTTGCACTTGGTAAGGTTGCAATGGTACAAAACGGCAACTGGGGATGGTCGCAGATTGCCAATGTTAACGGCAATACCGTTAAAAACAGTGATATAAAATTCCTACCAATTTATACAGGCGTTGCAGGCGAAGAATTTGACGGACTTTGTATCGGAACAGAAAATTATTTTGCCATCAATAAAAATGCTACCGATGAACAGAAAAAAGCATCGCTTGAATTTTTAGATTGGTTATTTTCAAGCAATACCGGAAAAAATTTCGTAACCAAAAAACTTGACTTTATAACACCCTTCAATACTTTCTCTGAAAACGAACTCCCCGAAGACCCATTAGCGCGAGAAATTGTACGCTATATGCAAGACGGAAACTTCACAACTGTTCCTTGGGTTTTCACCTCTTTCCCGAGTGAGAATTTTAAAACTGAAGTTGGCAATTCACTGCTTGAATATGCGCAAGGCACTAAAAAATGGGAAGACGTTGTTAAAACGGTTAAGGACAAATGGAAGAGTGAAAGATAAAGATGCAAAAAGCCCTAAAAAAATGGTTTCCAATCTTTGTTTTGCCTACTTTTACAGCGTTTCTAATTGCCTTTCTGGTGCCTTTTATAATAGGAATTTATCTTTCTTTTTGCGAATTCAGAACGGTTTCCGATGCGCAGTTTATAGGATTTGATAACTATGTGAGAGCGTTTACCGAAAGCGGCGATTTTATAAACGCCTTATGGTTTACGATTAAGTTCACCGTAGTTTCCGTAATTCTGATTAATGTTTTTGCTTTTTCATTAGCTTTGATTCTTACTAAGAATATTTACGGAACAAATCTATTCCGAACAGTATTTTTTATGCCAAATTTGATTGGCGGTATAGTGCTCGGTTATATATGGCAAGTAATAATTAACGGAATACTGCTTAAGTTTGGTTATTCTATTACCTCAAAGGCGAATTTCGGTTTTTGGGGGCTTGTGGTTCTCATAAGTTGGCAAATGATTGGATATATGATGATTATATATATCGCAGGGATTCAGAATGTTCCCGTTGATATACTTGAGGCCGCACGGGTTGATGGAGCGGGAAAAATGCGAATATTATTCAACATTATAATTCCTTCCGTTATGCCTTCAATAACAATTTGCCTATTTTTAACTATAACTAACTGTTTTAAACTCTTTGACCAGAATCTTGCTCTTACTGCAGGTGTTCCTTCTAAGCAAACGCAAATGATGGCGCTTGATATTTATAACACATTTTACGGAAAAATCGGTTTTGAGGGCGTTGGACAAGCAAAAGCGGTAGTTTTCTTTTTAATTGTTGCCGCCATTGCCCTTTCGCAACTTTATTTCACGGGTAAAAAAGAGGTGGAAAGATGATAAAATCAAAACGCATTATTTCCTCTTTTTTGTTGACAATACTTTCTATAGTTTTTCTGCTTCCTGTATTTATTGTCCTGATTAATTCATTTAAATCAAGATTTTCTATCAGTCAGTCCCCCTTTGAATTGCCCGATAAATTAACCTTCGTTGGTATTGAAAATTATATTAAAGGTATATCGGATACTGGGTTTTTATCTGCTTTTTTCTGGTCTTTATTTATAACAGTATCCTCGGTTGC
>JAZNFF010000044.1:0-70794 GCA_045588995.1 Acutalibacteraceae bacterium | reverse complement strand
GCCTTGATTCTTGAACGCATATTAATAAGAATCTGATTAGTAATCTTTTCTGCATCAAGCTTATTTTCAAGGAAATACACTTCAAGTTGCTGACGGAAGAAATCTGTCATTGCTTCCTGAATGAATTTATTTGTAATTGATTTTTTAGTCTGGTTTTCATATGATGTCTGTGTTGAGAATGATGATACAACGAAAATCAAGCAGTCCTCAACGTCCTGATAGTTGATTTTCGCATCACTCTTAACATACTTACCGTTTGATTTAAGATAATTGTCCACCTGATAAACAAATGCGTTTCTGAATGCTTTTTCAGGCGCACCACCATGCTCAAGGAAGCTTGAGTTGTGATAATATTCTTTAAGTTGGATTTTATTTGAGAAACAAAGAGATGCAGTAATCTTTACGCGATAATCCTTCTTATCCTCGCGGTCACGACCTACTCTTTCAGTTGACCAATACTGAACAGAGGACATTTCCGTACCGTTTGCAATCTCTTTTACATAGTCGGTAATACCGTTATCGTAAATATACTCATATGTTTCGAATGAATTGCCTGAAATCTGGTCTTTAAGTATGAATTTGATACCTGCGTTTACAACAGACTGTCTTTTGATTGTTTCCTGAAAATATGAAAGCGGAATATTGATGTCTGTAAAAACCTTAAGGTCAGGCTTCCAACGGATACGAGAGCCTGTATCCTTTTTATTGTATGGCTCTTTAATCATATCCCCTGCAATTTCACCTTTTTCAAAGTGAAGAAGATACTTGAAACCACCTGTATGAATTTCAGCATCCATATATTCAGATGCGTACTGTGTTGCACAAAGGCCAAGACCGTTAAGACCCAAAGAATACTCATAGTTTCCGCCATCGTTGGTGTCATATTTACCACCTGCATACAATTCGCAGAAAACTAATTCCCAGTTATAACAGCCTTCGTTTTTATTATAGTCAACAGGAATACCTCGACCAAAGTCCTGAACCTCAATTGAACCGTCAAGAAAACGAGTTACAACGATTTTGTCACCGTAGCCTTCTCTTGCTTCATCAATAGAGTTTGAAAGAATTTCAAAAACAGCGTGCTGACAACCGTCGATACCGTCAGAACCGAAAATAACACCGGGACGCTTACGAACTCGGTCAGCACCCTTAAGCTGAGATATACTTTCATTACCGTAAGATGGTTTCTTTGCCATACATTACATCCTTTTCAAAAAATTACATTAGTAAATAAAAATACCGCTAAATATTATACACTATATTTAGCGGTTTAGTCAAGTTGTTGAGCATTTAATACCCCAATATATTCAATTTTTGTTGCAAATTATTTTTTGTTGCCTTTGCGTTCAACCTTTGTCTTATTGCCTTTTTCATCAACTATATACATATTGTCAAGCTGACCTGTAAGGCTTCGTTTAAAACTGTCGATGTATTCACGACGAAGAACAGCCTGTTCAGCTTTTTCGTCTTCAGTAAGACCTACTGTCTTCATTTTCTTTGCAAGTTCGTTTATTCTGTCAATTTTTTTCTGTTCCATTATATACATTCCTTTATTTTTAGTGCTTATGTATTATAAAGCATTTTAAACATTAAGTCAATATCAGCAAATATTGGCAAATTATAATTTATCTTTTTACAAATCATAAAAAACGCCCCTGTCGTATTGACAGGGGCATATAAATCTGTTGAATAATCAGGAATTATTCGTTAATCTTTGTAACAACACCTGAACCAACTGTTCTACCGCCTTCACGGATAGCGAAACGAAGACCTTCTTCGATAGCGATAGGAGTGATGAGTTCAACGTCCATAACAACGTTATCACCAGGCATACACATTTCTGTACCTGCTGGAAGAGAAATTGTACCTGTAACGTCTGTTGTTCTGAAATAGAACTGAGGTCTGTAGTTGTTGAAGAAAGGAGTATGACGGCCGCCTTCATCCTTTGTCAAAACGTAAACCTGACCTGAGAACTTTGTGTGTGGCTTGATTGTGCCTGGCTTTGCAAGAACCTGACCACGTTCAATTTCACTTCTCTGGATACCACGAAGAAGAGCACCGATGTTGTCACCTGCTTCAGCATAGTCAAGGAGCTTTCTGAACATTTCGATACCAGTAACAACTGTCTTTCTGCTTTCGTCTGAAAGACCAACGATTTCAACTTCTTCAGAAGTTCTGAGCTGACCTCTTTCAACTCTACCTGTAGCAACTGTACCACGACCTGTGATTGTGAAAACGTCTTCAACAGGCATAAGGAATGGCTGGTCTGCTTTACGGTCAGGAGTTGGGATGTAGCTGTCAACTGCAGCCATGAGTTCCCAAATTGGAGCACAAGCTGGGTCATCAGATGAATCTGCTTCAAGAGCCTTGAGAGCTGAACCCTTGATGATTGGTGTATCATCGCCTGGGAATTCATATTCGTCAAGAGTTTCACGGATTTCCATTTCAACGAGTTCAAGAAGTTCTTCGTCGTCAACCTGGTCAACTTTGTTCATGAAAACGATGATGTAAGGAACGCCAACCTGACGAGCAAGAAGAAGGTGTTCTTTTGTCTGAGCCATAGGACCATCTGTTGAAGCGATAACAAGGATAGCACCGTCCATCTGAGCAGCACCTGTAATCATGTTCTTGATATAGTCAGCGTGGCCTGGGCAGTCAACGTGAGCATAGTGACGTGATTCTGTCTCGTACTCAACGTGAGCTGTGTTGATTGTAATACCTCTTTCTCTTTCTTCAGGAGCCTTATCGATGTTTGCATAGTCAACGAAGTCAGCCTGACCCTTAGAAGCGAGTGTCTTTGTGATAGCAGCTGTTAATGTTGTCTTACCGTGGTCAACGTGACCGATAGTACCAATATTAACGTGTGGTTTATTTCTTTCAAATTTTGCCTTTGCCATTGGAATTTCCTCCCTTTATTTTTGAAAATAATTTACAAAATATTTGTGATACCTATTGTATCAATAAACTTGAAAAATTTCAAGTCTTTTATGAGAAAATATTAGTCTCTCTTACTTCTTTCAGAAATAATTGATTCTGAAATTGATTTTGGAACCTCTTTATAACCGTCTGGTTCCATTACATACTGTCCACGGCCCTGAGTCTTTGAACGAAGGTCAGTAGCGTAACCAAACATTTCTGAAAGAGGAACTCTTGCGTTAATCTGTTTAACACCTGAACGGTCCTCAAAGCCCTGGATTTCACCACGACGAGAGTTAAGGTCACCGATAACATCACCCATATAATCTTCTGGAGTGATAACAACAACCTTCATAATTGGTTCAAGGATAACAGGATTTGCCTTCTTAGCAGCATCTTTGAATGCCATAGAACCGGCAATCTTAAACGCCATTTCAGAAGAGTCAACTTCGTGATATGAACCGTCGTAAAGAGTAACCTTTACGTCAACAACGCTGTAACCTGCAAGTACACCTGACTGCATAGCACCCTGGATACCTGAATCAACGGCTGGGATATACTCTTTGGGGATGGATCCGCCTGTTACGGAGTTAATGAATTCATAACCCTTACCTGTTTCGTTGGGTTCAAGAATAATCTTAACGTGACCGTACTGTCCGGAACCACCGGACTGACGCTTATACTTAGTTTCGTGGTCAACCTTTGTCTTAATGCTTTCTTTATATGCAACCTGAGGAGCGCCAACGTTTGCTTCTACCTTGAATTCACGAAGTAGACGGTCAACGATGATTTCGAGGTGTAATTCACCCATACCGGCGATAATGGTCTGACCGGTTTCCTCATCGGTATATGCACGGAAAGTAGGATCTTCTTCAGCGAGCTTAGCAAGAGCGATACCCATCTTCTCCTGACCTGCTTTGGTCTTGGGCTCGATGGCAACGCGGATAACGGGCTCGGGGAAGTTCATAGATTCGAGAACAACGGGATGCTTCTCATCGCAAAGAGTATCACCTGTGGTGGTATTCTTAAGACCAACCGCAGCAGCGATATCACCTGCATAGCAGGTTTCAATATCTTCTCTGTGGTTAGCGTGCATCTGAAGAATTCTACCCATTCTCTCGCGGTTCTGCTTAACCGAGTTATAAACACCGGAACCTGAATCAACGGAACCTGAATATACACGGAAGAAGCAGATTTTACCAACGAAGGGGTCGGTAGCAATCTTGAATGCAAGAGCTGAAAAGGGCTCATCATCGGATGAATGTCTTACTTCTTCCTCATCGGTATCGGGGTTTACACCCTTGATGCCCTCAATATCGGTAGGAGCAGGCATAAAGTCAACGATTGCATCCAAAAGGGGCTGAACGCCCTTATTTCTATAAGAAGTACCGCAACAAATGGGAACCATTTCATTGGCGATGGTTGCCTTACGGATAATCTTCTTCATTTCTTCAACAGAGGGCTCTTCGCCTTCGAAATACTTCTCCATAAGTTCTTCGTCTTGTTCAACGACAGCCTCAATAAGAGCGGTACGATATTTCTCGGCAAGTTCCTTCATGTCATCGGGAATGGGCTCTTTTCTAACATCTTTACCGAGGTCATCATAGTAAACTTCGGCTTCGTTGTTGATAAGGTCGATAATTCCCTTGAAAGTATCCTCACATCCGATAGGAAGCTGGATCGGAACTGCATTGCAGTTAAATCTTTCTTTAATCATGTCAAGAACATGATAGTAATCGGCGCCCATAATGTCCATCTTATTAACATAAATCATTCTGGGAACACGATATTCGTCTGCCTGACGCCAAACGGTTTCAGACTGGGGTTCAACACCGCCCTTTGCGCACAAAACGGTTACAGAACCGTCAAGTACACGGAGTGAACGCTGAACTTCAACGGTGAAGTCAACGTGTCCGGGAGTGTCGATAATATTGATACGATGGTCCTTCCAGAAACATGTGGTAGCGGCAGAAGTAATGGTAATACCTCTCTCCTGCTCTTGCTCCATCCAGTCCATGGTGGCGCCGCCGTCGTGAGTTTCACCCATCTTACGGTTAATACCGGTATAGAAAAGGATACGCTCAGTAGTGGTGGTTTTACCGGCGTCAATGTGGGCCATGATACCAATATTTCTTGTCATATCAAGAGATACCTTTCTTGGCATATAATCCTCCTTGTCCGCATACTGCGGATAACAAAAAAATCAGTATAATTATTTCAGAATTACCATCTGTAGTGGGCGAATGCTTTGTTAGCTTCTGCAGTTCTGTGCATTTCTTCACGCTTCTTAACAGCATTACCCATACCGTTAACTGCATCAAGAATTTCAGCTGCAAGACGCTCTTTCATTGTGCGCTCGGAACGAGCACGGCTGAATGTAGTCAGCCAACGCAGAGCTAAGGTCTGCTTTCTTTCAGGACGAACCTCGAAAGGTACTTGATAAGTGGCGCCGCCCTTACGAACTGCCTTACACTCTAACTGCGGCATAACATTTTCCATCGCAGTATCAAACACCTCAAGGGGATCCTTTCCGGTTTTTTCGGTGATGATATCAAATGCACCATAAACTATCTTCTGAGCCACGCCCTTCTTACCGTCAAGCATAATGTTGTTGATAAGGCGGGTTACCTTCTTTGAATTGTAGATAGGATCGGGCAATACATCACGTTTAGCAATAAAGCCTCTTCTTGGCACTTTGCTTCCCTCCTTCATAATAATGATATCATAGGTACTCGAGCGACAAAAGTCTCGTGGGCACCAAGCAAGGCGAATATAATTTATATATAAGCCGCTGCTTGTTCACAGCAGAGATTTCGTCATCTACTTAAAAATTACTTCGCACCTGCTTTTGGACGTTTTGCGCCGTATTTTGAACGGCTCTGCATTCTGTTAGCAACACCCTGGGTATCAAGTGTTCCTCTTACGATGTGGTAACGCACACCGGGGAGGTCCTTAACACGTCCGCCACGAATAAGAACAACCGAGTGCTCCTGCAAATTGTGTCCGATTCCGGGAATATAAGCAGAAACTTCAATTCCGTTGGAAAGACGAACTCTCGCAATTTTACGAAGAGCAGAGTTAGGTTTCTTAGGTGTGGATGTTTTAACTGCAGTACATACGCCACGCTTCTGGGGAGAATCGTTATCGGTGGGCTGACGCTTCATAGAGTTATAACCCTTTAAAAGAGCGGGAGCCTTCGCCTTCTTTTCGATTGTCTCACGGCCGTTGCGAACTAACTGGTTAAAGGTAGGCACTATTACATTACTCCTTTCTTTAATATTTAGTATAGCAAAATTGCGCACAATTCCGCATACTACTGTATGATAACATTAAAACCCCGATTTGTCAATGTTTTTTTAACAAATCGGGGTTAATTTTTTAAAACCTAAATTTAACTTTGAAAATTAGTACATTCCACCCTGTGCTGCGGCAGCTGCGGCGGCAGCGTTAGCGGCGGCAACATCCTCAGGTTTATCTGCAACTAAACTTTCGGTAGTTAGCACCATAGATGCTACGCTTGCTGCGTTTTCAAGTGCAGAACGGGTAACTTTTGTGGGGTCCACAATACCGGCTTCAATCATATCGGTATAGGTTTCGCTATAGGCATCAAATCCGAAGTTCACCTTACCACTGGCTACTATCTTATCAACAATAACCGAGCCCTCAATACCCGCATTGAAAGCGATTTGACGGATGGGCGCCTCAAGAGATTTAAGAACGATCTTAACACCGGTCTTTTCATCGCCTTCGCATTTTTCTGCCGCGGCGGCAACTGCGGGGATAGCATTGAGAAGAGCGACGCCGCCTCCTGCTACTATTCCCTCTTCTACTGCGGCTTTGGTAGCAGAAAGAGCATCTTCAACGCGAAGCTTCTTTTCCTTCATTTCTATTTCGGTAGCGGCGCCAACCTTGATAACTGCAACACCGCCTGAAAGTTTGGCAAGACGCTCTTGTAGTTTTTCGCGATCGAATTCAGAGGTTGTATCAACAATCTGATTCTTAATCTGGTTAATACGGTCCTTGATTTCATCTGCATTGCCTGCGCCGTCAACAATAACAGTATTTTCTTTAGTAACCTTAATCTGACGGGCGCTGCCGAGTTGCGAAAGGTTAGCATCTTTAAGTTCAAGGCCTAATTCTTCGGAGATAACCTCGCCGCCTGTAAGGATGGCGATATCGCGAAGCATTTCTTTTCTTCTGTCTCCAAAACCGGGGGCCTTAACTGCAACGCAGGTAAAGGTTCCGCGGAGTTTATTTACAATAAGAGTTGAAAGGGCTTCGCCCTCGATATCTTCTGCAATAATAACGAGTTTCTTGCCCGACTGAACAATTTGTTCAAGGAGAGGAAGAATTTCCTGAATATTAGAAATCTTTTTATCGGTTATAAGAAGTAAAGCATCATCAATAACGGCTTCCATCTTATCGGAGTCGGTTACCATATAGGGAGTGATATATCCGCGATCAAACTGCATACCTTCAACAACTTCTGTATAAGTTTCGGCGGTCTTGGATTCCTCAACGGTTATAACTCCATCGGCAGATACCTTTTCCATTGCTTCAGCAATAAGCTTACCGATAACTTCATCTCCCGATGAAACGGTGGCAACTCTTGCGATATCATCGCTGCAAGAAACCTTTTTGGAATTCTCAATTATAGAAGCAATAGCGGTATCGACAGCAGTTTTGATACCCTTCTTAACAACCATAGGATTAGCGCCTGCGGCAACATTCTTCATACCCTCGGCAATAAGCGCCTGAGCAAGAACGGTAGCGGTGGTAGTACCATCGCCTGCGGCATCATTGGTTTTAACAGAAACTTCCTTGACAAGTTGAGCGCCCATATTTTCAAATGGGTCATCAAGTTCAATTTCCTTTGCAATGGTAACACCATCATTAGTGATAAGGGGCGCGCCATATTTCTTATCAAGAACAACATTTCTTCCCTTGGGACCAAGGGTTACTTTAACTGCATTGGCGAGTTTATCCACGCCCATCTGCAAGGATTTACGGGCATCTTCGCCGAAAATAATATTTTTAGCCATAGTTAATTACTCCTCTCTATTATTCCACAACTGCAAGAATATCAGAAATATGAAGAATG
Organism: Acutalibacteraceae bacterium; assembly: GCA_045588995.1. Lineage (GTDB taxonomy): Bacteria > Bacillota > Clostridia > Oscillospirales > Acutalibacteraceae > UBA737. The sequence goes on along the minus strand of JAZNFF010000044.1, from coordinate 62,777 downwards.
GTATATTCCTCATCATCGAGTTTGATTTCGGTACCTGAATATTTGGCGGCAATAACCTTATCCCCCACCTTAACAGTCATTGGGATTTCTTTACCATCAACCATACCGCCGGGGCCTACCGCTACTACTTCTGCAATCTGGGGTTTTTCTTTGGAAGCAGATGTAAGTACGATTCCGCTTTTGGTAGTTTCTTCAGATTTGGTTGATTTAATAACCACATTATCAGCCAAAGGTTTAATGATCATCTTATTTTCCTCCAATTTATCAAAAGAATTTACATTTACTAATTATATCCAAAAAATATTAAAAGTCAACAAGGTTGAAAACATTTAAACTTTTATTAACACTTTATTAAAAACCTCTTTGGGAAGATTAAATTTTATTCCTTTTTTTATTATTTCAAAATGCATTTTTGCGGTTTCGATTATTTCTCCGTCAAGGTTAACGGGTATGGGTTTATCGGCAGTAAAATCCATACTGCCGCAGTTTTTAATATGACAGCAATCAAGGATTTTATGTAACCCTTTTTTATATAGACCAATAAATTTAAGTATTTTTGACTTGGGTATATTGTCTACGAGAGTAAAATCCAGTTTAGAATCAAAAGGCACTGCATCGGGAGCGCCCATAAATCCTCCGCCATAATAAGGGCCGTTAGCAACAACGGCAAATAGGCAATTTTTCTTTTGCGGTTTTTCACCATCAACAGAAATATTGGCGGTTATACCGAGTTTGCCCAAAAATGTTTTTACAATAGCGAGAGTATACGCAAAAGAGCCGGAAACAAGAGGCCATTTTTTAAAGGTAGACATTTCTCTGGCCACCACCGCATCCATACCCACCGAGCAACCGTTAAGGCAATAGTAATCCCCCGCCTTAATAATATCCATCTCAACACTTCCGCCATTCATTTGAGAATCTATTTTTAAAAAGGATTTAGATTCACCGAAGTATTTAAGAAAATCGTTAGCAGAGCCGCAAGGAAGCACACCTAAAGTCACATTATTATATCCGACAACGCCATTTAAAACTTCAAAGACAGTTCCCTCACCGCCGCAAGCAAACATCGTAATTGGTTCGCCCGTTTCGGCTTCGATTTTGGCAAGTTTTTGAGCGTGGCCCTTATGTTCTGTAACTATTATACGGTAATCGCCGCCATTTTCTTTAAAAAAATTCTTGATTGATTCCGCAATTTTCTTCTGCCCTTTGCCTTTGCCGGCAACGGGATTTATAAAAAACAGATATCTCATTTAAATTCCTCATTTATTTTTAAAATACATAAACAACTGACACTTTATCATTCCGTTATAAAGTTTTCTTCTTTTATCGGCTTCGCTTCCGTAGAGTTTTTCAAACTCATCGTGGGGACTGATGATAAAATATTTCTTTCCCTGCTCTTTAATGAAGCGTTCGCCCATTATTTTATAAAGGGTTTCCGCCTCTTTGATGTCTAAAAGTCGTTCACCGTAAGGCGGGTTTGTGATAAGCAAACTTCTATCGTGAGATATACTAAAATTTCTCACATCTCCAACAGCCGCCTTTACATATTTTTCAACGCCTGCTTTTTTAGCATTTGCAAGGGTGAGTTCCACGCAATCGGGGCTAATATCAAAACCAATACCTTCAAAATCAATATTATGAAGAATATTGTCCTGCGCCCGCATTCTTTCCTGCTGCCAAGCGGATTTGGGAATAGATGCAAATCTTTCCGCCGCAAAGTATCGGCGAAGACCTGGGGCAGTTTTTGTGGCCATCAAAGCGGCCTCAATTAAAATGGTACCGCTACCGCAAAACGGATCGTAGAGTTTTGTATCGGGATAGATACGCGCCAAGTCACACATAGCGGCGGCAAGTGTTTCCTTAAGTGGCGCATCATTGGAATTTCTGCGGTATCCCCTTTTATGAAGTCCGTCACCCGATGTATCAATCATCATAGTAACTAAATCTTTTCTTATGGAGAATCTTACTCTATATTCGGGGCCGGTTTCACTAAACCAATTTATGCCGTATTTTTCACCAAGTCGGGAAACGATGGCTTTTTTTATTATGGACTGACAGTCGGGTATGCTATGAAGCGCCGATTCGTTACTCCAACCCTTTACGGGAAATGCATCATCGCGACCGATATAATTTTCCCAAGGAATTTCCTTAACATTATCAAAAAGTTCCGTAAAACTTGTTGCAGTAAACTGCCCCATATTTATAAGAATTCTCTCGGCAAAACGAGAATTAATATTGGCTCTCGCCAACATATTAAAATCTCCCGACAAAAGAACTCTGCCGTTTTCAACCGTAACATCCGTAAAGCCCATTCTTTTAAATTCATCCGCGGCAACACTTTCTATACCGAAGATACAAGGGGCAACTAAATTTATTTTTTCGTTCATTTTATCACCATAAACTTATGTCTGGTAACGTGACATCCGATATTAACCGCCACGGGAAGACCCGCTATATGAGTGGGCGCGGTTTCAATATTGACTGCCAAGGCGGTAGTATTTCCTCCAAAGCCCTGAGGGCCAATATTTAGTTCGTTTACCAAATCTAAAATCTCTTCTTCAAGTTCTTTATAATAAAGGTCGCTATTTCTTTCTGATATGTTTCTCAACAACGCTTTTTTCGAAAGATAGGCACACTGCTCGAAATCACCGCCGATACCCACACCTATGACCATAGGCGGACAAGGATTATCGGAAGCGTTTTTCACTATTTCTAAAACTGCATTTATAACACCTTGTCTTGAATCAAATGGGGTTAGCATTCTTATGCCGCTCATATTTTCACTGCCAAAACCTTTTGGCGCAACCGTAATTTTGACCTCATCGCCGCTAACAATTCGAGTGTGAATTACGGCGGGGGTATTATCATCGGTATTTTTCCTTCTCAATGGGTCACCAACAACCGATTTGCGCAAAAGCCCCTCGGTATAACCTTTGGCAACGCCGCGGTTAATGGCTTCATAAATATCGCCGCCGACAAGGTGAACATCCTGACCGATTTCGAGAAACACAATCGCCATACCCGTATCCTGACAAATCGGAATATCGAGTTCTTTTGATGCTTCCAGATTCTTTACTAACTCGCTAAGAACTGATTTTGCAAGAGCATTGCACTCATTGCACTTGGCGTCGCATATTCCATCCTTAATATCCTGCGGTAAATCTTTATTTGATTCTATACAAAGTTTTGCTACCGCATTTTCAATTAATGCAACATTAATTTCCTTCATATTATCCCTTCACTAAAAAAAGAGGACAGTCTCACAAACAAAATGTAAAACCGCCCTTTGTTTTATCTTACATTAGCTCCACGCTTAGAACGGCGTGTTTCCGGATTTTTTCGTTTTAAATCGGAGAACTTTTCGTCACTCGTTTGTTTAAAACGGTTCATCATATCTTCAAAATCTTCGGGTTCACTTCTCTTGGCAGTCCAAGTATATGAACTATCGATAACCTGCGGTTGACGAGGTCTTCTTTCCCTCGGCTTACCGCCATTTTCACTTCTTTCGGGTTCCAAAGCTTTCTTGATGCTAAGGGCTATTTTACCCTCATCACTGATAGAAAGAACCTTTACCTTAACCTCTTCGCCCATTTTAACGTGCTCATTAATATCGTTAACGAAGGAACGGGCAACCTCCGAAATATGTACCATACCCGAAGTGTTATCGCCCAAATCCACGAATACGCCGAATTTGGTGATGCCTGTGATTTTGCCTTGATAGATTTCCCCAATTTTAAACTCCATAAGAATGCAAGTGCCCCCTGTTATTTGCCAGAAATATCAATATATATAACTTCATCGGAGTAAACATATCCAAGCCGTTCCCTTGCCGCTTTTTCGATTATATCGGCCTGCGACCCATTTTGGAGAAGTTCTTTAAGTTCGGAAATCTCGGCCTGCTTTTTATCAGAGGTTTCCTCAAGCTGAGCCAAAGTCTTACGGCTTTCATTAAGGGTGCTATAAAGGGATAGAACATTAAAAATCATATAACCTGCAACGCCGATAACCAACAATCGCAAAATAACGCTCTTACGCTTTTTTTGCCCCTGTGCCATAATCCTCATCTCCGTTCCGTGAAGTTTTTATATTTCTTTTAGTATATAACATATTATACCTATATTTCAAGAGTTTTTTTAACTTTTGAAGCCATCTTTTACCTCTTTTAATAATTTTTAACAAAAGTTTGTGTAAAAGATAAGTGGTTTTATCCCAAAAGCGATAAAACCAAGTATAAATAAACCTTAAAAATCCTACAATATTTTTTATCAAAAACACTAAAATGCCTATCCAAAACCTTGATAGCGTTGCTCTGAAAATAATAAATCCCATCAGTGCCGTTAAAAAAACATACCCTCTGGGCGCTCCGTTTGTTCTGGCTATAAGAAACAAAAATGTTATAAAGCCCGATACAATCCAAAATACCAAATCAGAAATAAACGTAGCAGCGAAAGAATTAAATCCAACCTTTCTTATTGCTCGGAAAGTATCGTAAAAGGCACACAAAACAACCCCCAGTACCAAGGAAAGCAAAAACGTTATTATTTGATTATTAATACTAATTTCCCACATAAGCTATCTGAAAATGCGCGATAAGAATCCGCCTTCTGATTTCACATCTGACATATATACTACCGCGTGTACCTTACCCGATGCCGTAAGATCACCCGTAGTGGTATTGAAACTTTCAATATGCATACCTTCGCCTTTTATGGTTATTTTGCCCATAACCGAATCTAAAAGCAAGGTCTCCTCATCGAAAGAAAGCACATCCTTTACCCCCGAAATTTCAAGATGCTTTCTTGCTTCAACAATAATGTTTTGAGAAGAATAATTTTCCTCCAAAATAAAACACCCCATAAATATATCTAAACTCAGGTAAACAACTTTTCTACCCTATCTAAATATATTTACGGGGTGTAAATCTTATTCTACTATTTTATATAGAGAGACGGCATCATCCTTGCGAATAACTTCGCTCACATCGGTGACTTCAATTTTAATATCCCTCGTACCAAAGGAAATATTTATAATATCGCCAACCTTCACATCGTATGATGCTCTGGCTACCTTGCCGTTCACCTCTACCCTTCCCGCATCGCAGGCCTCATTTGCCACCGTGCGACGTTTAATTATGCGGGACACCTTTAAGTATTTATCAAGTCTCATAAAAACCTCACAATGCTAAAAAAATAGACGAGCAGTTATTGCCCGTCTATAATTTTAAGTAGCGCAAAAATTATTTTGCAACAGCATCCTTAAGAGCTTTGCCTGCCTTGAATACGGGATTCTTGGAAGCAGCAATCTTAATGGTCTCTTTAGTGCGGGGGTTAATACCGGTTCTTGCAGCGCGGGTGCGAACTTCAAAAGTACCAAAACCTACGAGCTGAACTTTATCGCCTGCCTTAAGAGTATCAACTACAGAGTCGATAACTGCGGCAACTGCCTTCTCGGCATCCTTCTTAGAAATCTCTGCTTTTGCAGCAACGGCTGCTACTAATTCTGTCTTGTTCATTTTTGAACCTCCAAAAAATTTTTGTGAAACGCTGTTGGTAAGGGCAACGCCATTACCGTACTATATATTTTTAACATATTGTTTTAAAAAAATCAACCGTTTTTTAGTAAATTTTATGTTTTCATCAAAATATTTCACAAAAATTAGATATTTTCACCACAAAAAAGCACAAAAACTTGTGCTTTTAATAGTTTTCACACACAAAACATAGATATTTTAGAAATGTTCGGCTAAGGGTTTCACCCTCATTTTTATTCATTTCTGTATAGCTTTGAGCGGCATCATTTCCCGCATCATCGGAGATTCTTCTTATAGCTATAAAAGGAATCTCGGCGAAATGACAAACGGATGCTATAGCCGCCGTTTCCATATCGCAAGAAACCGCGCCAAAGTTTTCTTTTAAAAACGCTCTTTCGGAATCATCGCATATAAATCTATCGCCGCAGGCTGCAGTACCGCTTATTCCCGAAAGAATATCTTTTGCCAAACCGAGTAATTTTTTATCGGCTGAATAAATATACTCTTGTCCCGGTTTTTCGCAGGGCTTATAGCCAATCATCGTTAGGTTAAAGTCGTGTTCTAAATATCTATCAGGGAAGCATATATCGCCTTTTCTTGCGCCGCTTATACCGCCAGATAAACCAAAATTGAGAATTATATCGCATTTATCGGATAAAACTGCGGCAGCCGCAGCGGCATTAACCTTACCTATTCCGCAATGAACACAGATTACTTCGGCATCATTAATATTGAATTTTACACCCTCATTTTTAAAAAAGTTATACTTTTCGGGTGAATATTTTTCTATCTCTTTTATAAAGGGCAGATATTCATCAATATCTGCAACAATTACACCTATTTTTAAATTCCTATTCATATTTTCCTACTTTAATTTTTCACCGCAAACACTGCAAAAAACTGCGTTTTGGGGAATATAATTTTGACAGTGAGGACAAACCGCTTTATTTTTGGTTTCCCCTATTTCTTCCTTCAACTCTTTAATCTTTAACTTTTTTTCATTGATATTCTTGATTAAATTTTTAGCATCATCGGGAATATCTTCATTATCCTTATAAAGTTGATAAAAAATTTGTCCCAATGCTTTATAATCCTTATCTATTTTAGAATTAAGGGATGCAATATCAAACTTCTGTTTTTCGGTCAAAACCACCTCTTCGGTTTTTTTATAGGCGATATCCACTACCTCTTTGGCCTTATTTATGGCATTATCAAAAAAATCCATATCCACATTCCTTTCAGATTAATTTATACTTTTTATAAAAATCAATTACGCTTTTTTTCCTTTGAAGCATATCGTCAAATCGGCTTATATACTCATAAGGGTATTTATAATTAAAAATTCGTTCTATGTTATCGCCATTGGGCTCACGCAGTTTAGTTACTGCCGATGCGCCGCAAGCGAGTATCGTATGGGTTTCATCCATTATATAAACATTATAAAGGCACTCTTTTCCCTCTTTAGCATAACCTACATTTTCAAGGTTGCCAACGGTTTTACTCTGGCGATACATATAATACGGTTTAATCTTCGCATCAGTAAGCCGTTTGCGAGCATAATCCACCATTAAAGTTGCCTCTGCACCAGCTTTGATATCGGGGAATTCGCCCTTTACCGTAATAGTAGATGCCCTTTTCATTGAGAGAGAATGAACGGTAACGCTTTCGGGGTCAAGAGCCAAAATTTCTTCGACCGTTTTTGAAAAACTATCAAAGGTATCACCCTTAAGACCGGCAATAAGATCGGTATTGATATTATCAAATCCCATTTGCCGCGCCAAATTAAAGGCATCTCTCATTTGTTGCGCAGTATGTTTTCTGCCAATGTTTATAAGCACATCGTCGTTCATAGTTTGAGGATTAATGCTTATTCTTGTGGCGCCGCTATTCTTGATAACCGTTAATTTTTCCTTGGTAACTGTATCAGGTCTTCCCGCCTCAACGGTAAACTCGCGGACACAAGAAAAATCGAAATTGAAATTTATAGCATCCAAAACTTTTTTAAGCAGATGAGAATCAATAGCGGTAGGAGTGCCACCACCCACATACACAGTTTCAAGCCGAAGACCCAGTTCCGTCACCATATTTGCGGTAACTTCGATTTCTCGGCAAAGGTGACTAACATAATCGGGAATTAAATCCCCTGCTTTTTCAACCGAATGAGAAACAAAGGAACAATAATTACACCTTGACGGGCAAAACGGGATGGAAACATACAAACTAAAGGAATCAGGTTGCGAGAGTTCCGTTATAGCATTTTCGCCTCTATATGCCTCTTCGCAAAGCGATATTTTAGTTTTGCTCACCTTAAAGTCATCGGCAAAACGGCAAAGCGCCTTTTCCCTTCCAAGCTTTTTTACCGTTCTCGAAAAAAGCCGTGCGGGACGCACACCCGTTAAAATGCCCCACGGCGCTTTATATCCCATAAGTTCCGAAAAACATTCAAAAAGGGTTGTGGCGACCGTTCTTTCGCAAATCTTTTCGAAAGTTTCGATGGCATTTTCCTGCCTCTTTAAAACTTCACAAAAGTTAGCGGTTTTACCGGATAAGGTAAGTTGGGATGATATCTTTACACCATCATTATATTCCTCAAATTTGCAAACAGCCACCTTGTCATCCGATTCTACGGTATGTAAAACCTCAATCTTTTCGAAGGGCAAAAAAATTCGTATTAACTTTTCGGTTTCGTAGTCAAAATTATGACCGATATTACAAAGTTTCATTTTTAAAATCCAAACCAAATAAGTTCATCGGCAATAGTAGTTTTGGGACCGTGCCCCGATAAAACCGATGTGTTTTTAGGAAACATATTTATAATTCGCTTTAGCGAACGCATAAGTTCCATCTGATTTCCGCCTTGAAAATCACTTCTGCCGATACCTCGGCAAAATAGTGTATCTCCGGTAAAAAGAATCCCATCAATATAAAAGCAGGTGCTACCCACCGTATGACCGGGCGTTTCTATCGCGGTAAACTCAATATCGCCTACCGCAAATTTTTCACCATCAACCACAGTTTTATCTGCGGCAAATGGGTTAATATTAACACGGAATCTTATAGATTCGTTAATAATAGGGTCGGAAAGCGCGGCATTATCCTTTTCACCGATAAGAATATTTACCCCATATTTTTCACGCAATTCTTCAGCGCCGCCTATGTGATCAAAGTGAGCGTGGGTAATAATAATCAGTCTCTCTTTATCCGCATTTTCTTCTAAAAATGCATCGATACGATTATCCCTAACACCCGGGTCTATAACTACGGCCGCTTTATCGGTACGCAGCAAATAACAATTTGTAGGGCTACTACCTATTTCCAATACGGATATTTTCATATGATATCTTTCCTTTTCCAGACATCTGTATCAAGGATAATGGTTACGGGACCATTGTTAATAAGGGATACCTTCATATCTTCACCGAATATTCCCTTTTCCACCTTATTGATGCCGTTATTTAAAAGTTCTTGACAGAAAATATCATAATATTCGCTTGCCATATCGGGTTTCATTGCCGATATAAAGGAAGGTCTATTTCCTTTTTTGGTATCGGCGGCAAGGGTAAACTGTGAAATGCATAAAATTTCACCCTTCACATCAAGAATAGATAAATTCATTTTATCTTCGCTATCGCAAAAAACGCGAAGATTTGCGACCTTGCGGGCGAGCAAAGAAATATCCTCTTTGGTATCCCCTTCTACCGCGCAATAAAGAATCATATATCCTTCTTTGCAAGAACCCACGGTTTTACCGTTGACTGCAACGGAGGCCTCCTTAACACGCTGAATTACTGCTTTCATCTGCCTAACCTCTCAACATGGAATACGCCTGAAACCTTTTCGAGTCGCGCGGTTATACTGCGCAGATGCTCAACACTTTCGGCGCTTATAGAAATAATTATGATGCAGTTTCCCTCTTTGGTCTGTTTAGCGGATACAGAATGAACGGCAACACGCATATTATTTATGGCGTTCATAATGTCAATAAGAATGCCTTCGCGATCAATACCCGTAATCTGCAGAGTCGAGATAAAGTTTTCTTTTCCGCCGTTTGCCCAATGGGCAGGTATCCATCTTTCAGGTTCTCCCGCCTTTGATATATCTTTAGGGACATTACTGCAATCTCTTTTATGGATTGATACACCGTGACCTCTTGTGATAAAACCTATAATTTCATCTCCCGGAAGTGGCGCGCAACAACGGGAAAGTTTAATAAGACAATTATCAATGCCCTCCACAATAACGCCTTCGGGTGAATGAGAGGTTTTTGGTTTAATTTCGGTTGTGACCGTGGGTTTCGCCAAAGCGGTGCGCTTATTATAGTCCTCACGGACTCTAGGCATAATTTTGGAAAGCAGAATTCCGCCGTAACCGATTGCGGCAAAAAACTCTTCAGTGTTGGCAAGACGAAGCCGTTTGGCAATTTCGCCTATAAATTCCTCAAACTCACTATCGGGAAGAATAATACCGTTTCTGCGGAATTCGCCTTCAACCATACTTCTTCCCGTTTCAATATTTTCTACGCGGCGTTCCTTCTTAAACCAAGAACGGATTTTCGCTTTGGCCTGATTGGTAACCGCAATCTTCATCCAATCTCGGCTGGGACCGTGTCCCGCTTGATTGGTAGTAAGAATTTCGATAACTTCACCCGTATTAACAACGTGGTTTATGGGTACAATTTTTCCGTTAACCTTTGCGCCCACCATTCTTATACCAACGGCAGAATGGATAGCAAAAGCGAAATCTATAATGGTAGACCCAACAGGCAGATTTATAACATCGCCCTTTGGAGTAACTGCAAATACGTCCTCTTGAGAGAGGTCAACCTTGATACTTCTGACAAGTTCGGAAACATCCCCCGAAGAATCCTGCTCTTCAAGAATTTGTCTAATCCAAGCAAGACGCTCTTCCATACGCTCATTATTTTTGGATACGCCCTCTTTATATTTCCAGTGGGCCGCAATTCCGTATTCAGCCGTATGGTGCATATCAAAGGTTCTTATCTGAATTTCAAAAGGAATTCCTTCTCTGCCTAAAACGGTGGTATGCAATGACTGATACATATTGGGCTTGGGCGTTGAAATATAATCTTTAAATCTATTGGGTATGGGACGGAACATATCGTGCATTATACCCAAAATATTATAGCAATCCGCCACTGTATCGGTGATTATACGGATGGCGTAAACATCATAAATTTCATCAAATTCTTTACCCTGCAAGTACATTTTACGGTAGATTCCGTAAACCGATTTTACACGGGATTGAAAGGATAATTTCACCTCGGGAATTTCTTTTAAAAGACGTTCCTCTATTCTATGGCGAATATCACCGAGAAGATTTTCTTTATCCGAACTTCTTTCATCGATTAGTCCGATAATTTCATCATACGCTACCGAATCAAGATGTTTGATGGCGAGGTCTTCAAGTTCTTCCTTTACGGGTCTGATACCAAGTCGGTGAGCAATAGGCGCGTAAATCTCCAAAGTTTCAAGAGATTTTTCCCGTTGCTTATTTTCGGGCATAGCGTCAATGGTGCGCATATTATGAAGGCGGTCGGCAAGTTTGATGATTATAACTCGGATATCCTTACCCATAGCGATAAGCATTTTACGAAGGCTTTCTGCTTGTTGTTGCTCTTTAGAGGTAAAAGAAAGCCGTCCGATTTTAGTAACGCCATCAACCAAGAGGGCTACCTCTGCGCCGAATTCTTTTTTGATAAAATCCAAGGAAGTATCGGTATCTTCGACTACATCGTGAAGAAGCGAGGCGGCAACCGATTCACTATCCATACCGAGTTTTACGATAATTTTAGCCACATTAAGCGGATGAATATAATATTTTTCATTAGTCATACGCTTTTGGCCTTCGTGGGCATTCACGCAGAAATCATATGCCTTTTTTATAAGGTCGTAATTATAACTTCCGTTTTGGGACTGCATAAGTTCCACAAGTTCTTCATAATCCCTATTTTCTATTTCGGTCACCTATCTCACCTTCTTTACTAAAAAATTATAGGTTTTAGAATTGGTAAGTTCTGTTTTGGGTGCATTATGAACACCAAAAAGAACCCCGTCTTTTTCGCAAACGAGACCCAATTCCAAAAGGGTTTTTACGGCTATCATAGTTTTAGCATAGCCAAGTTTATTAAGATTTATATATTTAATTCTTTCTTGCTTTATGGGGGCGGCTAAAATATTTTTATATAATACCCCTACTTCTTCTCTGCTGGGAAGTGCCGCGGCGGCATCACCGGCACGATTTGAAAGCAGATTATCGTGATTTTCAATTTGATTAAATAAAGCATCCTCATCTATACCTGAAATGCGGATTGCTTTAATTAAAACACTCAAGGTATATTCATCCCTAAATAAATTTGGCTCTAAATTAACGGCAAGGTCTAAAACATCGCCCGATTCAAAGCAGAACTGTTCGGGAGTAACACCGAAAAGAAGGGCCTGAAAAGCGGTGCCGTTTTTAGAGAACAATAAACGTAAGTGTTTTCCGTTGCCCATAGGGTTGATTTTTTGAAGAGTAACACCGAAAAGTCCAAAAATGGGGGTAGGGTTACCCGCGCCGAAGGGTTCAAGACATTTTATGGCAAAAGCCATATCCACGGTAAGTCCCGCGGGATTAAGTTTTAAATCAATATTAACGGTGGCGGGCGTATATGGTATATCGGATGCATAATCATTAATTTTTCTTCTGAAATTTTCAAGATTATCTTTATCCACGCTTACGCCAGCCGCCAATTCGTGACCGCCGAATTTTAAAAGATACTCTTCACTGAATTTTAATGCATCATAAAGATTAATACCTTTAAAACTTCTTCCAGAACCGTGACAAACACCATCGGTTTCGGAAAGCACAAAGGTAGGTTTGCCGTATTTTTCCGCGATTTTAGAAGCGGCTATACCTAAAATTCCGCTATGCCAATTTTCACCGGAAACCACAATAATTCTATTATATTGATATCCTTTATTCTCTATGATGGCGCTGGCCTCTGCAGTTATTTGGCGTTCCATACTCTGCCTTAAAGAATTTTCATTATCAATTTCGTTGGCCATAGGTAAGGCATCAAGCATATTGCCCGACAAAAGCAATTTAACGGCGCGGGCGGCATCTCCCATTCTGCCAGCCGCATTAATTCTCGGCACTATCCCAAAGGAAATTCTGCCCGCATTAATTGTAGTGCGGTCAAATCCCGCCACGCTTATTATGGCGCCTACGCCCACTCTGGCCTTATGTTTAATTGCATTTATTCCCGCTTTTGCCACCGAACGATTCTCATTAACAAGCGGCATAACATCGCCAATTGTCGCAATACTCAATAAATCTGCATAACGCGGCAAAAGTTGTTCGGGTTCTTTATCCGAAAGAACACACACAAATTTAAAGGCAACCATTGCGCCGCAAATTTCTTTGAAAGATGATGGGCAATCAATTCTATGAGGATCGATAATCGCAACCGCATCGGGAAGTTTTTCGGGCGGAAGATGATGGTCGGTAACAACGGTTTCAATACCCAATGATTTAGCATAAGCAATTTCAGAAAGAGATGCTATACCGTTATCAACGGTTATAATCACCTCTACCCCATCCGCCTTTAATTTATCTATTGCAGAATCATTCATTCCGTAACCTTCAAGGATACGGTCGGGTATATAATATGTTACATTGGCGCCACGAGAAACAAGATAATCATAAAGGATGACAGTGGCGACAACGCCATCGCAATCATAATCCCCGTAAACCGCTATACGCCTATTCTCTTTAATGGCGCAATTAACAAACTCTGCGCCCTTCTTTATATCAATAAGTTCATTAGGATCGCATAAAAGGGGCTCATCGGAAAGCAGTAGTTCAAGTTCTGAAGAATCAGTTATACCTCTGCCGCAAGCCACCAAGGCAGTAAAGGGGTCAATTTCAAACTCCTCAGATAACACTTTAGCTCGATCTTTATCAGCCGAGCCAACAATCCATTTTTTAAAAGCCACTTTTATCACCTACCAAACAAAAAACTAAATTAAATAATTATTCATATTATTATATCATTTATCAACATTATTTTCAACAAAAAGATACAAAAAAAGTAGGGCCGATAATTATCAGCCCTACTTTAAAATTTTAGTAATCAGTCTTCATCAACAGAAGGAATTTCGCATTCAAGATAATCACCTTTTACGCGGTTTCTGTTAAGATACAAATCAATAGCGGCAAGCGCGCCGATAACTGCGGTTACTGCAGTAGCAAGAATAGTAATAAATTTTAAAAATCCCTTCATAGTTAATCCACCTTTCTTAAATATATTTTACCATATAATTCTGAATAAAACAAGAAAAATTACATAAATGGCGAAAAAAGATGCAAAACTGCCATTTTAAGCCGCTTGTACCAAGGGTTTTTCTTCCATTTTTTAAGTTCAATTTCCTTTGAACATTTAAGCATCTCATTAAAATGCGCTTTAATATCCATAACCGTATCATTATCGGAAAACCAAACACCGCACTCAAAATGCAGAGCAAAACTTCTATAATCCATATTTACGGTGCCAACGGTAGAAACGCGGTCATCGGAAACAAAAATTTTTGAATGGATGAATCCGGGAGTATATTCGTAAATTTTAACACCCGCTTCTAAAAGTTCAAGATAATTATACTGGGTTACGGGATGTACATACCATTTATCAGGTATATAAGGTGTAATGATTTTTACATCAACACCCGCATTGGCCGCCATTTTAAGCGTACCTATCATAGTATCATCAATAATTAGATACGGCGTTGTAATATAAATATATCTTTGCGCCGTATTAAGCATCTGCAAATAAATGCCCTCGGCAGGTGTTTCCTCATCCAAAGGGTCATCGCTATACGGCAAAACAAAGGCACTGCTTTTTACGCTGAAATCTGCGAGATGGGATTGCATATTAATTTCTTCATTTGTGGTAAACTTCCAGATACTGCAAAACATAGCAAGAAAGCTCTTTACAGCTTCCCCTTTAAGTATCACCGCGCAATCCATCCAATAACCAAAACGCTCATATTCATTTATATACTCATCGGCAAGATTTATTCCGCCCGTTACTGCAACTTTACCATCAATAACAACAATCTTTCGGTGATTACGGTTATTCATAAACACATCTAAAGAAGGTTTGATTTTATTAAAAACTGCCACCTTTATTCCTTTAGAGCGCAAGCGATAAATAAAATTCTTATTCTGGCGTTTTATAGAGCCGAAATCATCAAAAAGTACCTTGACTTCCACCCCTTGCTTAACCTTTTTTTCAAGTATCTTAAAAACGCTATCCCACATTTTACCTTCGGCGATAATGAAAAATTCAATAAATATGTATTTTTCAGCCGCTTCAAGTTCTTCTAAAAAACGAGGTAAGAATACCTCGCCGGGAGCCAGATACTCAACGCTCGTATTTTTATATAGCGGATATCCCGATGCGGCGGTTAGGTAATCCGCCTGTCTGGAATGGGGTAAATCATCATATCTCAATGTTTCGTGAACTGCGCTATCATCAGGGAGTTGCGATAAATAATAATTTTCGCATTTTTTCATTCTGTTTTTAAGGTGAGGAAGTACACGGCCTCCGCCGAAAAGAATAAAGAGCGAAATGCCAAAAATGGGAAATGCAAAAATAAATATTATCCAAGCAATTTTATAATTTGGATTACCGCGGCGGTTTATTATTACAGCTACGGTAACTATAGCGATAATTTCAAAAATCCAAAAAACCGCAATGGATTTAGTAGAAAAATTATATGCAAGGCCTATGAGAAATCCTATCTGCAACAGTAAGAAGAAGGCCGAAAAAACTACATGAGCGGGAAACGGAATACCACGTTTATTTTTAACTTTAACATTTTTCATAATATCCTTCTCCTTTCTTGATTATTAGGGTTATTTTACCATATTTTTAATCTATTTTCAATATCTTATGCAAAAATTTAAAAACCCTTCACAATTTGTGAAGGGTTTTAAAAATTTTATTCTGCCGCCTCTTCGGTTACTTCGGGGGCTGCTTCTTCTATTGCAGGTGCTGTTTCCTCTACGGGAACTTCTGCTACAACTTCTTCAACCTCTGCTGCTTCTTCGGGAGCTTCATCGGGAAGAAGAACGCTTCTTGAAAGACTTACGCGCTTTTTATCTGCATCAACGGCAATAATCTTAACCTCGATTTCATCGCCAACGCTAAGTTCATCCTGGGGCTTAGCAATATGCTTTTTAGCAATCTGAGAAATATGGATAAGGCCATCAACACCGGGAACTATACGTGCAAATGCACCGTAAGAAGTGATGCTAACTACCTTAACGGTAACAACATCATCAACATTATAGTTAGAGGTGAAGATATTCCAAGGATTATCCTCTTCTTTCTTATATCCGAGAGAAATTTTCTTCTTCTCGGTATCAAGATCCTTAACATATACATCTACAGTATCGCCAACTGCGAGAATCTCTGCGGGATTCTTAATTCTCTGCCAAGAGAGTTCAGATATATGTACCATACCATCAACGCCGCCGATATCAACGAATGCGCCATAAGTGGTAAGGGATTTAACAACGCCTGTGAAACGGTCACCAACAGCGATGGATTCCCAAATCTTAGCTTCTGCTGCCTTGCGCTCTTCACGGAGAACACTGCGAACAGAGCCTACTGCCTTACGGCCTCTGCCAATTTCGATAATGCGGAAGGAAACTTCCTTACCCTTAAGATCTTCAAGAGCTTCATTTCTGGAAGCAGTTGCCTGAGAAGCAGGGATAAATATGCGAATATTGTTTGAATAAACAACTACGCCGCCCTTAACTACATCCTTAACTACGCCTGTTAACACTTCAGCAGAATCTTTAGCGGCTACTATCTTATCCCAACCGGCGATAGCATCATAACGGCGCTTTGAAAGCATTGCGGTTCCTTCCTGATCGTTTATCTTCATAATGATAAGATCAAGAGTATCTCCGACCTTAACTTCCTTTACAAGATCAACATTGGGATCGAGGGAATATTCATCAGCAGAAATATATCCTGCAAGACCTCTTCCAATATCAACTTGTATTTCGGTAGCGTTAACTGCAAGTACCGTTCCGCTTACCTTTTGATCGCCTGTTAAATTGCTGAGCGATGCTTCAAAAGCTTCTTCATCTGTCATTTCCTCGAAGCTTTTCTGAACAGGTTCTTTTACCTCCACCTGTTCTTCAACCGGTTGTAAATTTTCCGACATGGTTCTAATAACCTCCTTAATTATACCTGCGGGCGTAGATGCGCCTGCAACCACTCCGATTTTTTCACAATCAGAAAACCAAGAAAAATCAAGTTCCTTCGCAGTTTCTATAAGATATGTTTTTTCGCAAAGAGAAGCGCACACATCAAAAAGTTTTGAAGTGTTAGAACTATGCCTGCCGCCTATAACAATCATAACATCATTACTCTCGGCAAGGGTTCTTGCTTCACTTTGACGCATCGAAGTAGCATTACATATTGTATCAAAAATTTTTGGGTTTGTATAGAGTTTTTTTAATTTTTTTTGAACTTTTTCCCACTTTTTTGCGTTAAAAGTGGTTTGAGCAACGGCAGAAACCTGTTTTTTTAGAATTTCGGGGTTATCCACCACGAGTTTTTCCAGTTCTTCCTCAGAAGAAAACACCATGGTTTCACCTTTACTATGGCCAACAATACCCATAACTTCTTGATGATTTTTATCGCCTGCAATAAAAATCAAATTGCCTTTTTCGCTTTCTTCGGCAACGATTTTATGAATTTTGGCAACAAAGGGACAGGTGGCATCTGCAACTGCCACTCCCGATTTTTCGGCTCTTTCATAGGTAGCCAAATCAACTCCGTGAGAACGGATAACAAGGATACTATCCTTCTCCGCCTCTTCGGGCGCATCAACGATTTTTACACCCTTTTCAGCCAATTCTTCTACCATCTGGCTATTATGAATAATGGGACCTAAAGAACAAACCTTTTTTCCCTCATCCACCAAATCGTAAACCATCTGCACCGCTCGGTTTACACCAAAGCAAAAGCCCGCGGTTTTGGCTAATGTTATTTTCACTTATTATCTAACCTTTCATTAATTATGGAAAGAATCAAATCTACCGACTGCTCCAAATCGCATTTCGAAGTATCGGCAAGTACTGAATCCTCTGCGGGTTTTAAGGGAGCAATTTCTCTATGAGAATCGTTATAATCCCTTTTTTCGATATCGGCAAGGACTTCATCATAATTAACTTCCATACCATTTTCGGTCAGTTCTTTATATCTGCGTTTTGCTCTTTCTTCGGCAGAAGCGGTCAGAAAGATTTTAACTGTTGCATCGGGAAGGACAACTGTGCCTATATCTCTGCCATCCATAATAACATTATTTTCTCTTGCCAGTCGGCGCTGCATTTCGAGTAAAAACGCTCTAACCTCAGGTTTAGCAGAAACCGCAGAAGCCATTAATGATGCTTTAGGGGTGCGGATAAGTTCGGATACATCTTCACCGTTCAAAAATACCCTTTGCTCACCGTTAATGAATTTAATATCGACCTTGGTGCCTTCAAGGATTTTGCCAATATCACAATTTAAATCCTCATCGTAACCCTCGTTCATAAATTTAAGGCCGATGGTTCTGTAAAGTGCGCCCGTATCAACGTATATAAAACCAAGTTTCTTTGAAACGGTTTTAGCAATTGTACTTTTACCTGCACCGGCAGGCCCGTCAATAGCAACAGAAATCATATATTTTCTCCTCTTAAAACTGAATTTTTACCCGCAAGGTATCCCGTAGAAAAGGCGATCTGCAGATTAAATCCGCCCGTATAGGCATCTACATCTATAATTTCACCTGCAAAATAAAGGCCATCTACAAGTTTTGATTCCATAGTTGATGAATTAATTTCTTTAATGGGGATACCGCCCCTTGTTATAATTGCTTCATCAATAGGTCTTGTCCCCGTTATTTTAAGGGTAAAACCTTTAATTAATTCTGCAAGTTTAAGCCGTTCTTCGCGGCTTATCTGGTTAACCTTTACACTTGGTGATATGCCCGATAAAGAAACAATTATGGGAATTAAACTTTTTGGAAGAAGCGCATCCAAGGAGTTTGAAAAATCCTTATTAAGTTCTTCGGAAAAATCCCTTAAAATTCGCTTATCAAGTTGTTCCATAGTCAAGGCGGGTTTTAAATCGATAACCGCTTTATATGCCTTATTATTAAAATCTTTAATATGCGCCGATGCGCTTAACACCAAGGGTCCGGATATGCCGAAATGGGTAAAAAGCATTTCACCGAGTTCGCTGAAAATAGGTTTTTTCTTTCCTTCTTCAAAAACTGATAAGGTTACATTTTTAAGAGTTAAACCCGACAACCTTGAGCAAAATCCTTCGTGACACTCAAGGGGAATTAAAGATGGCTTAATATCGGTTACGGTATGGCCTATGTTTTCGGCCATTTTATATCCATCACCGCTGGAGCCCGTTACCGAATAGGACATACCGCCCGTTGCTAAAATAACGCTATCTCCACTATGAAACTCCCCGTTTTCCAAACGAACGCCGCAAACTTTTCCATCATTTACTTCTATACTTCGGGCTCTGCCTTCTATGATTTTGCAGTTTTTCTTTGCGTTCTTTACAAGGGCATCAACAATATCTACCGCTTTATCCGAAACGGGAAAAACTCTATTACCTCTTTCGGTTTTGAGGGGTACTCCCCACTCTTCAAACATATCATAAGTATCTTTTGCGGAAAGAGAATTAAAGGCGGAATATAAAAATTTTCCATTATGAGAAACATTAGAAATAAGGGTATCAATATCACAATTATTCGTAACATTACATCTTCCCTTACCCGTTATCATAACCTTTCTTGCGGGGCGGGAGTTTCTTTCTATAACCGTAATTTCGGCCTTATTATCCGCCTTGGCAGCACTTATTGCCGCCATAAGACCTGCGGCTCCGCCGCCGATTATAATTAGTTTGCTCATTACCCCACCGCCTTTCATAACAAATCTATTTTACTACAAACAAAGCTAAAAGTAAACAAAAAAACCGAGTAAAACTCGGTTTAAATTTTGAAAATTTTAGAAATTTTAGGATGTAGACGGGAAATATAAAACATAGCTATACGGGAAACTGCGATATCATATAAAACAAAAACTACATTTGCAGCCGCCCAGAAGACATATGTACCCCATTCGCCTACCGCGCCGAAATCATCAAAGGAAATCCCTAAAATCGACACAGAAAGTTTATAATATGCCACTATGCAAATATTAAAAACCGCAAATTTGATAAGCCATTCAATTGGCGATTTTCCGACTTTTTCCACCAATGCCTTCACTATCGGATAGAACCCAAAAAGCAAAACGTATAAAATTTTGGTTTCGGGTTCGGCAGTTAATAAAACGAGGAAAGCGCTTGCAACATATGTTCCCACCGCGTATTTAATTCCGATTTCTATGCAAACCACCATAACCGCAAGACCTGCTACCGCGGGGATGGCATAGGTAAGATATGGGAAATATCCTGTTAACATTATAACGGTGGCAAGAGCCGCACATATGGCGGAAAGTGTTAATTTAGCCGTATTTTTCATATTAGCAACAACGAATCAGGTCCCCGCCCATACACTCACAGCAACAGTCAGCGCAGATTAGTCCTTGACAAACATCACAACCTGTGCAACTACTTGCTCCGCCGTATGAACGGTATGGATTATTATACTGACCCGCGCTCTGCCTTTGAGCGTTACGAACTGCATTTTGATACTCGGTATTATAAGGGTCCATTCTGGAGGCGGTTACGAAACTTGTATACGCTTGGTCAAACCAACCTCTCCTATATAGAACGGTGCCGTTTAAGAAGTACCACTCAGCATTTCTTGACTGAGGCGGAACTCCATCCAATAATTCTTGGGCTTGTTCAAGTCGACCTTGATTTATAAGCGAACGAACCTCAGGAAATGCCGAAGGTCCAGATGACTGATAACTGCCGCCATTTTTTCTATTTGACGAGCCATTTTTACGCTCGTTCATTATAGAATCATAGGCCTCGTTAATCTCCTTCATCTTTTCTTGCGCCAAATCTGAAAGAGGGTTATCGCCATAATTATCGGGATGATATTTTCTTGCAAGATTTCTATAGGCATCTTTTACCTGTTCATCAGTAGCATTTCTGCCGATGCCTAAAACTTCATACGGATCTTTCATTTTTCAGTTCCTCCAAATTTCGTTCCAAACCTAAATATATTATATTACCGAGAATGGTTTCATATTTTTTAATTTCAAGAAGTTCAAATGCCTTTGCCGCCTCGCTTATACAAAAATAAAGCTGGGCTTTGGCTTTATCAAAGGTCTCATTTTCTTGTGTATTTTTAAAAACATTATAGTTGCCCGTTTTAATATCCTTCGGCAAATCATTTACGGCATCAAGAATATAGATATATCTTCCGAGGCAATATCCAAGCCGCTCTAAAACTCGTTTCTGCTTTTGGTCACTGCTACAAAGGGTAAAAAGTTTCGAAAGCATCAAAGCCGAAGGATCGGCGGCCATATCCAAACTATCGCAATTTCTCTTTTCGAGTTTGGTTTGGGTTTCGATATATTCTTTCACCCACTCCTCTATCTGAGGATATGCCTTTGACGCCTTTTTATGAGCCCCCGAAAATATTGGCTTTAAAATTTTGAATCCGAGCTTTTTAAAGCCCTTTTCATCGGATATATTATCCAATATCTTATAGTATAACAGTATCATTGCCGCGGCGCAAGGCATTTCTAAATCTTCGGTTTCCTTGCAATAGTTACACTTTTTAAGGGGATTAAAAGCGCAACACTTTTGCTCATAAACGGGGCAACCGTCCTTAAGGGACATATTCAGCATAGCCAAAAAAGTGAAATCATAACTTAAAGTCAGGCGGGATATAAACCCGTAATTTTTACCGAGTTTCTTACAAAGGGTGCAATACACCGCTTTATACGCCTCAAACTCTTTAATTTTGAGTTCGGGCTTATCCGCTTTAATATAACCGAACATACCTGTCCCTCCCCTTTTATCATTTTATATCATAAATTTTATTCTTTGGTGAATAATATATGAATTTAAAGAAGTTTTTTAAGGAACTTGCCTGTATATGATTCCTTGCATTCGGCAACCTTTTCGGGAGTGCCTTCGCAGACAATGTAACCGCCTCTGTCGCCGCCCTCGGGACCTAAATCAATTATATGGTCTGCCGTTTTAATGATATCAAGATTATGCTCTATGACAAGCACCGTATTTCCGTTATCCACAAGACGCTGCAAAACTTCAGTAAGACGGTGAACATCTGCGGTATGAAGACCCGTAGTGGGCTCATCAAGAATATAAATTGTTTTGCCTGTTGATTTTTTAGAAAGTTCGGTGGCGAGTTTAACCCTCTGCGCCTCGCCGCCCGAAAGGGTTGTAGCGCTCTGGCCGATTTTAATATATCCAAGTCCCACATCGAAAAGGGTTTTAAGTTTCCTATGAATTCTCGGTATGCTTTCAAAGAAATTCATACCTTCTTCTACCGTCATTTCGAGAACATCATATATGCTCTTACCTTTATACTTTATATTCAAAGTTTCGCGGTTATATCTTGTACCTCCGCAAACCTCACAAGGAACATATATATCGGGCAAGAAATGCATTTCAATCTTCAAAATACCATCGCCTTGACAGGCCTCGCACCTTCCGCCCTTGACATTAAAGGAAAATCTTCCCGCGCTATAACCATGGGCCTTGGCATCCTTTGTATTGGCAAAAAGGTCACGAATATCGGTAAACACGCCCGTATATGTGGCGGGGTTACTTCGGGGCGTTCTGCCAATGGGAGATTGGTCAATATTAATAACCTTATCAAGATTTTCTATTCCTTCGACCGATTTATATTCACCGGGGAAGGTTTTTGCCCTATTAAGTTTATGGGCTAGTATTTTATAGATTATATCGTTAACGAGGGAGGATTTTCCGCTTCCCGAAACTCCCGTTACACACACAAATTCACCGAGCGGTATTTTAACATTTATCTTTTTTAAGTTATTTTCGGAAGCGCCCTTAACGGTAAGATATTTTCCGTTTCCTTTTCGGCGCTCTTTCGGCACGGGAATTCTCTTTCTGCCTGAAAGATAATCTGCAGTTATGGAATCTTTGCACTTTTCCAGTTCTTCGGGAGTACCCGTAAAGACAACATTGCCGCCATGAATACCGGCGCCCTTACCTATATCAACGATATAATCTGCCTCTCGCATAGTATCCTCATCGTGCTCAACCACGATAAGCGTATTACCTAAATCGCGAAGCCGTTTGAGAGTTGCGAGCAAACGCTCATTATCGCGCTGATGAAGTCCGATACTGGGCTCATCAAGAATATAGAGAACTCCCATAAGGGATGAGCCAATCTGTGTAGCAAGGCGGATTCTCTGACTTTCACCGCCTGAAAGAGTGGCGGATGAACGGGAAAGACAAAGATAATCAAGACCTACGCTCACAAGGAAATTTAATCGCTCTTTAATTTCCTTAATGATTGGTTCCGCGATCATTTTATCCATTTCGGAAAATTCAAGTCCTTCAATAAACTTAAACTCATCCACTACCGACATATCACAAAATTCTTTAATATTTTTGCCGCCTACGGTTACTGCAAGATATTCGGGTTTAAGACGGGCGCCCTTACAGTCGGGACACACGCTCTCGTGCATATAACTTTCATACTCTGCCCTTGCATATTCACTGTTTGTATTTTTATAACGGCGTTCAATATTATTAATAACACCTTCAAAGGTAGAATAGTACTCGCCTCCACCGTAATCCCCCATTCTCTTGAACTTGATTTTTTCATCACCAAGTCCGTAAAGAATGGCGTTTTTACCCTCCTCGGAAATATCTTTCCAAGGAAGATTTATATCAAATCCCATTCTTTCGGCAACACCGCGGTAGTACATTTCCGCAATGGTACTTGCATCGGGGTTAAACCAAGAATTAACACCCCATCCCGCTACTTTTATGCATCCGTCAAGCAGTGATTTTTCTTCATCGTTAATAACAAGTCGGCTATCTATTTTCATAAAACTGCCAATGCCTGTACAGGTAGGGCACGCGCCCAAAGGATTATTAAAAGAAAACATGGTAGGGGTGAGTTCGGGTATACTTATTCCGTGTTCTTCACAAGCATAACTTTGCGAAAACTGCATTTCCTCTCCGCCGATAACATCAACTGCCACAAGGCCACCCGAAAGGGATACGGCAGTTTCAATACTATCTGTAAGTCGGGAAAGAATAGAATCCTTTATAACAAGGCGGTCAACCACCACCTCTATCATATGCTTTTTATTTTTATCAATTTTGATTTCTTCCGAAAGATCGTAAATATTGCCGTCAATTCTAACCCTTGAATATCCTGATTTTCGGGCATTTTCCAATTCTTTTGTATGCTCACCTTTTCGGCCTTTAACTATGGGAGAAAGCACCTGAATTTTTGTGCCTTCTGCGAGTTTCATAACCGTATCTACAATGCGGTCGGTGGTCTGTTGAGAAATCTCTTTGCCGCAAATTGGACAGTGAGGCACGCCAACCCTTGCATATAAAAGACGCAAATAATCGTAAATTTCCGTAACGGTACCAACGGTGGAACGGGGATTTTTGGATGTGGTTTTTTGGTCAATGGATATGGCAGGGGAAAGCCCTTCGATGCTCTCAACATCGGGCTTTTCCATCTGCCCTAAAAACTGACGGGCGTAACTTGAAAGGGATTCAACGTATCTTCGTTGTCCCTCTGCATAAATGGTATCAAAAGCGAGGGAAGATTTTCCGCTTCCCGAAAGTCCCGTAAAAACTACAAGTTTATCCCTCGGTATCTGGACATTTACATTTTTAAGGTTATGCTCATTGGCACCCCTGATGATTATTTTATCGCTGGCCATTTTTACCTACCTTTGTTTATTTTCAAATATTATTATTTACGCAGTTTTTCTATGCGGTCGCGAAGATATGCCGCGTGTTCAAATTCAAGCATTTTTGCCGCTTGTCGCATTTCTGCCGTAAGCCGTTTTATGAGCATTTCTTTTTCGGCGCGGGAAAGTTTGGAATCACTTTTTTCCTTTTCTACTTTTTCACCGATTTCGATTATATCTCTGACATCTTTAACGATGGTTTTTGGTATAATGCCGTTTTCCTCATTATATTTCTGCTGAATTGCGCGGCGACGCTCGGTTTCATAAATAGCCCTTTCCATTGAAGGTGTAACGCTATCGGCATACATAATAACCTGACCGTTTGCATTACGGGCGGCGCGGCCGATGGTCTGCACCAAAGAGGTTTCACTGCGAAGAAAACCTTCCTTATCTGCATCAAGAATTGCTACCAAGGAAACTTCGGGAATATCAAGACCTTCACGAAGAAGGTTAATTCCCACAAGAACATCAAATTCACCAAGCCGTAAATCACGGATAATCTGCATTCGCTCAATGGTATCGATATCATAATGCATATATCTTACGCGAATTCCCAAATTTTCGAGATATTCGGTAAGATCTTCCGCCATTTTTTTGGTAAGGGTTGTTATAAGCACCCTTTCGCCCTTTTCTGTGCGGATATTGATTTCCGATACAATATCATCTATCTGACCCTCACTTGGTTTAACGGTAACAAGGGGGTCTAAAAGCCCCGTAGGTCTTATTACCTGCTCAACTATCTGTGAAGCATGGTCTTTCTCAAACTGAGCGGGGGTTGCTGAAACGAAAACTGCTTGATTTATATGAGAATAAAATTCTTCAAAATTAAGCGGTCGATTATCGTACGCGGAAGGTAGACGGAAACCATATTCAATAAGATTATCTTTTCTTCCCCTATCACCGCCGAACATACCTCTGACCTGAGGTAAAGTTACGTGCGATTCATCTACAAAGAGAAGAAAATCATCGGGGAAATAATCGAGGAGCGTCATTGGAACGCTGCCGGGTTTTCGGCCCGAAAGCACACGGGAATAATTTTCGATTCCTTTACAAACTCCGATTTCACGGAGCATTTCTATATCATATTCAGTTCTCTGTCTGATTCTCTGAGCTTCAATATACCTTTCGTTTTCGGTGAAGAAATCTACTCTTTCTTCCATTTCTCTTTTGATTTCCTCAAGGGCGGATTCCATCTTATCCTGCGGAACAATATAGTGCGAAGCGGGATAAATTGCGGTGTGATTTAAAAACTGCTTAACCTCGCCCGTCAGGGTATTGATTTCGCTTATTCGCTCAATTTCATCGCCGAAAAACTCTATGCGAAGAGCATCACCGTAGGAATATGCGGGATAAACCTCAACAGTATCACCGCGAACTCTGAATTTATTGCGGACAAAGTTGATATCATTTCGTTCGTACTGCAAATCAACAAGTTTTGATATAAGTTCATCTCTTCCCTTTTCCATACCCGTTCGAAGAGAAATTACCATATTTCTGTAATCAATCGGGTCACCGAGAGAATAAATGCAAGAAACCGATGCCACAATTATAACATCGCGACGCTCGGAAAGAGCGCAGGTAGCCGAATGCCTAAGTTTATCAATTTCATCGTTTATGGAAGAATCTTTTTCGATATATGTGTCGGTACCAGGTATATACGCCTCGGGTTGATAATAATCGTAATAGGAAACAAAATATTCCACCGCATTTTCGGGGAAAAATTCTTTGAATTCTGAACATAACTGTGCGGCGAGGGTTTTGTTGTGAGCAAGAACAAGCGTCGGTCGATTTACACGTTCTATAATATTAGCCATTGTA
Source organism: Acutalibacteraceae bacterium (assembly GCA_045588995.1). Lineage (GTDB taxonomy): Bacteria > Bacillota > Clostridia > Oscillospirales > Acutalibacteraceae > UBA737. Next base: position 36,463 of record JAZNFF010000044.1, on the reverse strand, counting down.
AAGGTCTTACCACTACCTGTTACACCAAGCAAAACCTGCTCTTTATCGCCACGATTTAAACCCTCAACCAATTTTTCGATAGCTTGGGGCTGGTCACCTGTTGGCTTATAATTACTATTCAAAACAAACTTGTCCACACTCTCACCTCACAAAGTATATTTATACAGATATATTATACCACAAAATTTTTATAAGTAAAGAAAAAGCAGATGCATTTAAAGTTCAAAATTAAATAACACACAAAAAGATAACTATTTTTATTTTCTTTGGTTTTAAAATTTTTCTGCCCCTCATTGTATACAGATATATTAGTATATAATATAAAAGTAATGTTGAAAATTGTCGCCTAATATGATATACTATATTCAACTTATAACCTTGGAGGTATTTTTATGTGTATATGCCCTAAATGTAATCACACCAGTGAAGAAAAAATCAATTTCTGCCCCTTATGCGGTGCGCAAATGTCAGAGGAACAACCTATTCAAGAAACATCTGCCGAGGCGGTAGAAAATGTAGTTGTTGAGTCCGCTCAAAATGCATATGAGCAGAATTATAATCCTACATACGAACAAACCTATAACCCCAACAATTATGCTTATCCTCCCGTTAAGAAACCCAGTCTAGCATTTAAAATTGTTGGTATGGGTTTATCTATTGGCGGTTTTGTTTTATCAATAATTACCGCTATATATTCTACGGTGGCTCTTGTTGAACCCCCCGCATCATTCGTTGTTGCATTTATCCTATCTATATTCTATTTACCCTTTTCCATTGTTGGATTTGTTTTTTCCAATAAGTGCATCAATGCAGGCGATACTTCCACCTTTAGCCGTCTTGGTAAAATCTTCGGTTTGATTGGTATTATCATATATGCCGCATCACTTTTCATTGGTTTTTTAGCATTATTAACTTCTGAGGTTTTCTACTACTGATATGAATAAGAATTTAAAAAAGGTTATTCGCTACAACCGAGATGCGCTTAAAAATTCCCAAAAAAAGCTCAGCGATATTTACCGAATAATGTTTAACTGCAAAGATAATATTCTCTGCGAATATAACGACGGTTACCGCATAAAAAAGGAAACTTACGGACAAGTTGCCGAAAAAATAGAAGTTGCCGCATCGGGTTTATATGAGAAACTCGGTGCCACGCATAAGTATATTGCTCTTTCTATGGATAATTCTACGGAATGGATTGTTGCATTCTGGGCAATATTAAAAAGCGGAAATAAGCCATACCTTGTCAACCTTCGATATCCCAACTCTTTGACAAACAATATCCTCAAAACCCTTGGGATAGAGTATATCGTTTGCAGCGGTGATATTGAACTTTCGGGCAAAAGTATTTCTGTTTCCGAACTTAAAGGCGAAAAAGAGATACCCGAAAATGAATTTGAAGATGAAATCGCCTTCTCATCTTCTGCTACCACAATGAACGAGGTAATTTGTTTCTATACAGGTCACCAGATATCAGAGCAGATACTGAATTTTGAAGGCATCATAAAAGCGGAGCCGCGAATAGCAAAGCATTATAAAGGTCAATTAAAGCAACTCGCCTTCCTGCCTTTTTACCACGTTTTCGGCCTTTTTGCCGTATATTTCTGGTTTACATTTTTCGGAAGAACTCTCGTATTTTTAAGAAACTACTCTTCAGATACAATTCTCAAAACCTGCCGTAAACACGAGGTGACTCATATATTTGCAGTCCCTATGCTATGGCACACCATTGAAAAAACGGTTATAGCCACAGCAAAGGAACAAGGGGATAAAAAGTATAATAAACTTATGCGCGGTATAAAAATTTCCACCGCCATTCAAAACCTCTTCCCCTCTTTTGGCTCTGAAATTGCCAAATCGCTTATGAAGGAAGTTACCGATAAAGTTTTTGGCAAATCCATTATGTTTTGTATTAACGGCGGAAGTTATATAAAAGAAAGTACCCTTAAATTTTTAAACGGTATTGGATATAATACCTACAACGGTTACGGCACAAGCGAAATCGGAATAACTTCAGTAGAACTTGGCAGAAAACCAAAATACCGTAATTTAAATTCTGTAGGAAAGCCCTTTTCATCCGTTGAATATTCTATTGATGATAACGGTGTTCTGCAAGTAAAGGGCAGTTCTATTTGCGTTAAAAAACTTATAAACGGCGAGGAACAGATACCGAGCGGTTGGTTTTCTACCGGAGATAAAGTCGAACTTAAAGACGGCAGATACTATATATTAGGCCGTATGGGTGATATGGTAATCGGCGAAAACGGAGAAAACATAAATCCCGACAGCGTTGAGAAACTATTCACCCTCCCCGATGCAAAATCCTTTTCCGTTTTAGGTTTAGAAGGCAATGACGGTCAAGAAATTTCTATTGTTGTTCAGGTTAGTGAGTTTATTTCTGATAGTAAACTTTCAAAAATCCGCAATGATGTTTATGAAATAAATGATACACTGCCTAAAGCCATTGCAATTAAAAAATTCTATTTTACAACAGATAATTTGTGCCCGCCCACCGCTATTAAGGTAAGTCGCGCACAGTTGCTCAAAAAAATCAATAATAAAGAGGTTAATCTCACTTTATTCACCGATATGAAATCGAGCGCCTCCACCGATGATAATTCTCCCCTAACCCTTAAAGTTAAGGCAATAGTTGCAGAAGTTCTCGGTACAAAACAAGAGAATTTCGATAATCACGCCCATATTTTCTACGATTTAGGCGCTACAAGTATACAGTATTTTTCAATACTTTCAAAACTTTCGGAAGAATTCTCCATAACCGATTATGAAAAAAGTGATAAATACTACTATACCGTAAAAGATATTTGTGAATATATAGAAAAACGAATTTGATATGAAAAACAAATGGTTTATTAATTTATTTCTGCTTTTTACTAAAATAACAGGCATTTTCCCCGCCCTCTTATTTTTAAAGCCAAAGGTTTATGTGCAAGATGGCGCTAAACGCCGTTTGCCTAAAAATTGCATATTGGTATCTAACCACAAATCTCTTCTTGACTTTGTGCTTTATTTACTTGTATTTCCCTTCAGAACCATACATTTTTTGATAGCCGAAGTGCTTTATAATAAGGGTGGATTCTTTTCTTTCCTATTGAATTCTTGGGGAGGAATCAAGGTAGAACGGGATGAGCGAGAATTTTCCTTTATGTCTGAAGCCATTGAGGTTTTGGATAAAGGAGGCGCCATCGGAGTTTTCCCTGAAGCCCGTTTGCCCATAAATAACAAACCCTGGCCTTTCACCACCAGCACGGCCTTTATAGCTCTGCATTCCGATGCACCCATAATTCCCGTTTATACCGATGGAAATTACGGACTATTTAAACGGGCGCACGTTTGCATAGGAAAACCCATTTATGCGGCTAATTACTGTGACAGTGAAAAGCAAGACAGCCAAGAGCAGATTACCCATCTTACTAAAATTATGGAACAAAAGGTTCACGAATTAAAGGGCGAAATGGAAATAATGCAGAATAAACACCCTTTATTTAATTTAAAACACATACCAATGGACATTGCCCGTTTGGTATGCAGCGTTTTATTGCCAATAGTTCGTATAAAACGACTGACACCCGACGGAGAAAAATACACCCAAAAAATTAAAAGCGGAGCCATAATCACCGCCAATCACACCTCGTTTTTCGACCCATTTATCGTAGGCATAACATTTTGGTATAGAAGAATGCACTTTTTGGTTGCCGAAATAGTTATGAAGGGTAAACTTCGCGCCCTGTTGCTTAAGGGCGTTGGAGCAATAAAAATAGACCGACAAAGCACAGATATTGAAGCCATCAATAAATCTGTAGACAAACTAAAAAAGCAGTATTTATTGACCGTATTCCCCCAAGGAGAAATACATAGAGAAGATGATATCGATTCTATAAAATCGGGAGCCGTACTTATGGCGTTTCGCGCGGGTGTACCGATTATACCAATGTATATTGTACCTCGCGAACATTGGTATAAAAGTAGAACGGTTTTTATCGGCAACGCCGTAAACCCAAAAGATATTTCTTCTAAAAAATTTCCAAGTACCACCGATATTCAAAATGTAACACGGCTTTTACTTGATGAAATTAACCGTTGTAAATCGGCTTACAGCAATAAAATCGGAGGATAATTTATGAACACATTTGAAAAACTACTTGAAGTTTGTACCGCGGTTTTTGATGATGATATTGATATTTCTAAAATCACGCCTGAATCAAACCTTATAACAGATATAAACCTAAACTCCATTGGTATTTTGTATATGGCCCTTGCCATTGAAGAGGAGTTTGGTATAAAATTTTCCAACGACGATTTTACAAAGATTGCCACCGTGGGCGATGTGATTTTGCTTATTGAAAAGAAGGCCGATTTATGATATGGTCGGATAAACTACCTAAACCCTCGCAAATCATAAGAACTAAGGTTAGTTTTTATTATCATTACGGCATTTTTATCAGTGATGATGAGATAATACAGTTTGGTCTTCCGAATGCCCCCTCTAACCTATCTGAAAATATTAGGGTCATCGCCACCGATATTATCACCTTTTTAGGCGGCGGCGAACTTGAAACCGCTATTCCCGCAAGAGAAGAAAAAAAGCGGATGAGAAGCCCAAAGGAAATAATAAAAATCGCCCGCTCGCGTATCGGAGAGGGCGGTTATGATATTCTTTATAATAACTGCGAACATTTTGTAAACAGTTGTGTTTTCGGCACAAATACTTCGTCTTTTGTAGAGAGCGTACGCTCTGAAATCCGCAAAAAACTGAAAAAATAATTATATTACTATTGTTACCTGATAACCATCAACGGTGAAGGTTTGTTTTTCCATATTCATAGTATCTATGGCTCGGATACCGCTAGCGGTCTCATTTTGTTTGAAAACGGCCTCTTTGGCGGTCCAAATTTCAAAAAATCTTTGCGATTTTTCAGAATCGGTCAAATTTTCGTCCAAAATATACTCTTGCTCTGATTCGGTGCATACGAATTTAATAAATTTCTCGGTTACGGGTTTGATTTTTTCTATATCAATGCCGATGGGTTTATTATCTATGGCGCAAGCAACCATATCGCAACTATGGGATATGCTTATAAACATATCGCTTCCTTTGAGATAAGGTCTGCCCTTTTCATCAGTTTCAAGTATGGCATTTTTAGTTCCGCTTTTTTCGAGAAGGCAGTTCATAATATGTGTAGCCAAAAGGGAAGATTTTTTGGCATCTTCCTTTTTCATTTTATCGATATGCGCCTTTCTTGATGCGGAAAGATTTAAATAAATTTCCTCGTAACACTTATTATCAATATCCGCAATTCTACCTATTTGCCATTGCAAACCTATCCCCCCTAACTATTTTACTTTTATTGATACGAATCGGTGGTGAACGCTATGTATATTTTCCTGGGAATACTTGCATTTATAGTTATTCTTATAACCATTATTTTGCTTTTGCCCGTTTACATTATCATCAAAACCGATGAAAACGATGAAGTAATAATCAGATATAAAATTCTTTGGAAAACATTTGGCGAAGATCCCGATCCCAACCAACCTATTATAAAGGTTCTGAAACAAACGCTCGGCGTTACCCGACTTGATAAGAAAAACTTCCAAAACAATTCCGAAAAAATCGGAATGCTCGAAAATTTCAAGGATAGTTTCTCGCTTATCATCGGTCTGCTAAAGCGATTACTTCAACTGTTAAAATACTGCTCCGTAAAAACCCTGCATATTGATATTATTTGCGCGGATGAAGATGCGGCTCAAACCGCTATGAATTACGGTATGTGCTACGCCGTTGTATGCCCGCTACTTGGCCTTTTGCGCTCTGTAATTAAGGTAAGGCCCAGAGGCGAAAAAATAAATATCTCCTGCGATTATGAAGCCAAAGAAAGTTCTTATTCTTTTGATGTTGTGATTTGCGTTAAAGTCGTGAGAATAATAGAAGCGATTTTCAGAGCCGCTTTTGATGAAGCCAAAAGAATTTCACAAGCGCAGGAATCTACTTCGAATAAAACTCAAAAATAAGATTCATTATCCTACTCATAGTTTCTATATCGTTAACTAATATTGAGTGGGCAGAATTTTCTATATTCTCTAACCTGCAGTTTTTACATTTATTTAAAAACTTATAATGAAGTTTGTTATTTACTGTAGCATCTTTTTCTGCTGAAATTATCAGAATCGGCGTTTTGATTTCATTGATAATCTTTAGCCTAAAAATTCTTCTTTTAACCGTCAACGAATTATAAATCCAACCAAAAGACATCGGAGTTGAACGATAATTAGGATTTTCTCTTCGCAAATCCATATTATGCTCGAATCTTGCTCGACTCGAGCCATGCTCTACCCTATACTGAACATTGGGATTAAAATCTTTTGTTAAAAGAAATTTGGTTTTTCCGCCATAAACTAATTTCCCGACCGCAACACCCATGCGGGCAATAGACATCGGAACATAATCGACAATAGGTTCAAACATAGGCACTGCAAGTATGGCCTTTTCTATTTTCGATGAATTTTGGGACAAATACAGTGCGCTTATTGCGCCGCCCATAGAATTGGAATATAGATATAGCGGTTTATCCTCAGTTTTTAGCACAACCTCATCAATAAACTGCGAAAGGTCTTTTACATAATCATCAAAATCATCAACGTGCAGAAGTTCTATATTATCGGTCAATCTATCTGAAAGCCCGTGACAACGCTGATCGTAAATAAAAACGTTCAATCCCATATTTAGAAGATAATAAATAAACTCATAGAATTTTCTTGTAAATTCACTGAGCCCGTGGACAATAACTACCGAAGCGTTACTGTTTTCCGCCAAAAAATATTCGTAGGAAATATTTATACCGTCAAATGCGGTAAAGGTACCGCTTACCTTGATTTGCTCAAGTTTTTCCTCGATTTTCTTTATAGCGGCGGGAAATTCATCTTCATTAATAATGTTCAGTTCATAATTCGGAATGTATCTCATTCTCTCTCCCCTTTGATTTAAAACACATAAAAGAGGTGATAATAATGATAACCAACAAAAACAAAAAGGTGTTGAAAATCATTATTATTGCCGCTTTAATATTTATATTATTATCCTTTACTGCTACAAAAATTATTTACGATAGCGTTTTCACACGGTACGAATGCAATATAGATATTGATTCAGATGAAATCAAACAGTTGGTCGCATCCAGAAAGGATTATAGGTATCCATCGGGCAATAATATGCTTTCGGGCTATCTGTATAAAAGCGTTGCGCGGGATAAAAACGATACTCTTATTATTCTGGCGCCCGGTCATTACGCTTGTTCCGATAACTATTTATGGCAGATATACGAACTGCTTGAATGCGGTTGGTCGGTTTTTGCCTTCAACCCAACGGGTAGTTGCACATCCGACGGTGACTCCGCTATTGGATTTCCGCAAGAAATTCTGGATTTAAAAGCAACCATTGAATTTATAGAAAACCAAAACAGGTTAGATTATAATAAAATAGTTCTTATGGGACATAGCCGCGGCGGATATGCCGCTTGTTGCGCTTTATCATACGGATACGATATTTCCGCCGTAGTTTCAATAAGCGGTATTAACAGCGCTATGGACGGAATTATCGGCTCAAGTTCCCGATATATCGGAAATCTTGCCTATACGAATTACGGATTTTTATGGTTATATCAAGTTTCGCTTTTCGGCAGTAAAACAGTTAACCTATCCGCAGATAAAGTTTTATCTGAAAGCAATGTTCCCGCATTGATTATACACGGCGAAAATGACGAATCCATACCTATAGATAAGCACTCAATTTTTTCCCACAAAGATAAAATTAAGAACGATAAAACAGAATATCTTTTATGTACTGCCCCCGAAAATTCAGGACACACAGATTTATTGTTTTCCAAAGACGGTTCTGCGGATGACAATTTAATGGATGAAATAAATAAATTTTTAATTAAAAACACGAGATAAAGAAGGTTATTATTAATGGATGTTGTTATAATACCGGCATATCAGCCAGACCATCGTTTAATTGAAATCGTTGACGAACTCAAAGAAAACAATTTTGAAATCGTAGTAGTAAATGATGGCAGCGGAAAGGACTATGAAGATATCTTCTCCGCTATAAACGACAAATCACATATTGTAACACTATCTAGCAATAGCGGCAAAGGCGCGGCGCTTAAGGCGGGTATGCGGTATGTTAAAGATAATCTGCCTCTATGTGAGAATTTTATCACATGCGACGCAGACGGTCAACATCGGCCCGCCGATGTTTTAAGGGTAAAAAATACTTTGCATCTCGGAAATAAGTTTGTTTTAACCGTACGCCAGAGAAAAGGTAAAATTCCGTTCCGCTCAAGGTTTGGTAACGATCTTTCCAAAATTGTTTATACTCTGCTTACCAATAAATATCTTTCGGATAACCAATCGGGTCTGCGCGGCTTTAATCGGTGTCATCTTGAATGGATGATTGAGGTTGAAAAAAGCAACTACGATTATGAAATGAATGTTCTTTACTATGCCGCCAAAATGGGTCTTAAAATTACCACCCTTACCATTGATGCGATTTATATCGAAAACAATGCATCCTCTCATTTTAACCCCGTTGCTGATACCGTGAGAATTTATAAAAGTTTATTTTCACTGGCTTTCGGAACCATTTTATCCTTCGTGGCAATGGAAATATTAATGTTTATAGGCAGTTTGTTTTTCAATAATAATTATATAGGTTTTGTAGTCCCAACGGTTGGCGCATTATCACTTCTTATACATATGGGATTAAATAAATTTGTTTTTCTCAAAAAAATACCGCTTGGAGAATATCTGACAACTACATTTTACACCGTTATATATTATTTTATATATACCTTAATGTGTTGCCTTTTCTCCTATATGTTCCCCGAATTTTCACTCTTTGCCAACTTTAATATAGCATATTTAATTTGTATGCCGCTAAAATATTTTTTGCATCAGATGATATTTGTGGCCTCGGTATCAAAGGAATAAAAGAATATAAAGACAAACATAAAATGTTTGTCTTTATTTTTTTAGCAAAACATTTTAGACATCTCGCCTGAAAAATCCGCATCGGCAAGGCGCAAGATTTGCTCAATGGAAGCGACAACAGTATCACTTTTCGCGCAACCGTGCATCTTAACAACGATTTTTTTGGTGCCCAAAAACGTTGCGGCTCCTCTGGAATTAAAATCAAATTTTGCAAGTAAAGCGGTCTTTATTTTTTCTAATATTTCGGCATCAATGCCGTCGATTTTTTCTACGGTTTCCAATGCCTTTTTTCCAACTGCTTCGGTATTTTTCAATAGAATATTCCCTGAAAATCCATCAGAAACCACAACATCGGCATATCCTGAAACCATATCGCTTCCCTCTAAATTTCCGATAAAATTAATATCTGTTTCCTTTAGTTTTTTGAATGCCTCTAAAGTAAGGGCGCTACCCTTTGTATCTTCTCTTCCTACAGACATAAGTCCCACGCGGGGATTATCAATACCGCAGTAACATTTTGAAAATACATTTCCCATCTTGGCAAATCGCACCAAATCGTTGGCGGTACAATCAATGATAGAGCCGCAATCAACAAGGGTTAATAATTTTTCACTAGCGCATGGCAGCGCGCTACAAAGGGAAGGAAATTTTATGGAAGGCAATAATCCGAGTCGACACATAGCGCCCACCAATAGAGCGCCCGTATTTCCTGCAGAAAGCAGACCTATACAATCTTCATCTTCTTTTAGTTTTTTATATGCCAAGGCAATAGAACTTTCATCCCTGCCGCCGAAAATACAAGAAGGAGAATCGTTGTTGGTAATAAAATCGGTGGTATGGATAACCTCATATCGATTTTCGGCGATACCGCAAGATGACATACAACGATTTATTTCATCACGCTCACCAATCAATACGGGAAAAATACCTAACTTTTTTATAGCATCGGCAACACCCGAAACTATAACACGGGTTCCCGCATCTGCACCATAAATATCAACAACAAATTTCCTCATAAAACACCTATTCCATTGAGATTATATAGTCGTATATATCCTGTTTACCGTCAATAAATCCCAAATCCACCAAGGGATATTCATTTTCCAGATAATCCTTTAATTCATCGATCTCCTGGGAATTTACATTTTGACCGTAAAATACGATTATTACCGATTTATTATCTTCCTCCATAACAGTATTAATAAGTTCTATTACGGCTTCAAAACGGCCTTCACAACAATTCTTAATTTCCTTGTTTTTTATACCAATAAATCGGTCTTTCTTTATATCAACGCCATCAATGACCGCATCCCTTGTAGCCGTAGTAACGGAGCAAGAAACCACTTCGGAAAGTCCCGCAGTCATATCAGAAATCAATACTTCAACATCATCGCACCAAAGGTCCATCATTGAAAGGGCGCTATACCCTTCTACGATTGATTTTGTAGGAATAACGCGCACATCTGCTTCCTTATAAAGCTTAGCAACCTGATTTGCGGTAAGTATTATATTTGAGTTATTAGGTAACAAAATAATATGCTCGGCATCGAACTTCTCGAAGGAAAGTAAAAAATCATCAACGGATGGGTTATTAGTCTGTCCTCCATTTATAACCGCCGTAGCGCCTATGCTATAAAAATAATCGATGATTCCTTCGCCGGAAGCAACAGTAACGATAGCATACCTAACCTTTTCCTTTTTGGAAGCGGTTACGGTTTCACTATGTTGCACCGACATATTCTCAATTTTCAAAGTGACAAATTCACCAAAATTTCTTGCATATGCCAAAACTTCTTCGGGAGCAAAGGTATGGATATGAACCTTTACTATTCCCCCGCTAACAACCAAAACGATTGAGTCGCCCATAGTTTGAAGAGGCTTCAAAAATTCTTCTTTGGAAAAGTTATCGATATCGGTTTTGGAATTCATCAGTTGAAGTATAAATTCCGTACAGTATCCATATTCCATTACGCTATCGGGTCCAAAGTTGGTGCCTATGGCGTTTTCTTTAGAAACCTTTAAATTTATCTCTTCAACATCTTCTAAAGAACCCCCGCAAAAATAGGAATGGATTCCTTCGAAAAAGCAAACCAACCCTGCGGCGCCACTATCAACTACATTTGCTTCTTTTAGCACCGGCAACATTTCGGGTGTCTTTTCAAGAGCATCCTTCATTACCGAAATTACCGCTTCAAAACCCGAAGCGAAATCGGAATATTTATGGGCATTATCCTGCATAAATTCAGAAGCTACGCGGATAACCGTTAATATTGTTCCCTCGGTTGGTGCGATTATTGACTTATACGCATCCTCCACGGCGCAAGCAAACGGTATCTTTAAATCACTGAAAGATACGCTTTCCATATCTGCAAATCCACGTGCCATTCCGCATATTATCTGCGAGAAAATTACACCCGAATTACCTCGAGCGGAAAGCAAAATGGCTTGACCGAGTTCTTTCATATATTTATCTATATTACTTTGGGGTGAAATAGAAGAAATACCCCCAAAAAATGTATGACACATATTTGTTCCCGTATCGCCATCGGGCACGGGAAAAACATTCAAATCATTTATTATATCAGCATTTTTCTTGAGATTATAGTATCCCAATGTAAATGCATCATTTAAAGTAATTCCATCAATAAATTGCTGCATGGTTATTCATTCCCCTCAACCTTTACTTCCTCGCCGAAAGTAAAGGCAATAACAGTACCGGGACCAACCGATGCTCCAACGATAGGACCGATATATCCCAAAATAACTTCTTTGAAATCTGCCTTCTTTAAGATTTCATCTTTTAAAAGGATGGCATCTTCCAAACAGTCGGCATGAGAAATTAAAAGGGTATCATAATTTCCGTTTGCCGCAGTAACAATATGGTCTGCTATGGCAACTCTGGCGTTAATTGTACCCTTAACCTTTTTATATGCATAATTCTGACCCTTAATATCTGAAATAATTATGGGTTTAACACCAAAAAGGTTGCCAAAAAATGCTTTGGATGCTTTAACTCTGCCTGCGCGGCGTAAATATTCCATTGATTCAACCGTACCGCACTGGTTAACTCTTAATCTGATATCCTCTATGTATTTAGCGGTTTCATCGGCACCCATACCGTTATCACGGCATTTTGCAGCCTCAATTAAAAGATAACCTTGACCGAGTGAACTTATAAGGGAATCCACGCAACAAATTTGAAAATCCGTATATTCCTCTTTTAGTTCTTTTGCAACAATTCTTGCAGTATTAATAGATGCAGACAATGCAGAGGAACAAGAAATATATAAAACATCCTTGCCTTCACTTAAAGCAGATTTAAAACTATCATAATAAACAGTTTTGGGAACTTGGGTTGTAAAAACCCTCTTTCCGCCGCGCATAATATCATAATGATTCTTAGCGGCGGCTTCATCCCAATCAAGCGATGCCTCATATTCCACGTCATCAACGGTGAAATTCATAGCCATATATTTTATTGAATATTTCTCTCGCAATTCCTTACTTAAATCGCAGGTGGAATCACCGAATATTACAAAATCTCTCATATTCTTTTCCTTCTGAAAACTATTGGGCATTAACAATTTCATTCATAATTGCTTTTTCTCTGACCATATCTTCGCTGATTTCTTCGCCCCAATAAAATGCGGCACAAAGTCCGGGGCCTATGGATGCTCCGCAGGACATACCAACATGATTAATAATAACCTCTTTAGGATTAAATTCTTTAATAATCATTTCCTTCAAAAGTTGCGCGGGCGCAGGACGATTTGAATGGGCAACAAATATAATTTGATCTTCAGGATTTTTTATAGTTTCCTTCATGTATTTGATAACAGCATCAAAAGCGGCTTTTTTGCCCTTGAATTTACCAAGCACTTCCGAAAGGCCCTTACGGTTAAAATCAGCAATTGGGTTTATACCCACAAGCGTACCGAATAATGCTTTGAAATTAGAAATTCTGCCTGTTTTACACAAGAAGAATAAATCATCCATAGTACCGCATTGATGCAGGCGGTGCTTATTGCTATCGATATATTCGGCGTTTTCTTCGAGGGTTAACCCTTCTGCTCTTTTAAGGGCTGCTTCGATTACAAGCATTGACAAAGCAGTAGAATATCTCATAGAATCAACACAAATTATTTTTCTTTCAGGATATTTTTCCAAAAGTTGATTTTTAACCAATTCGCAGGTCTGATATGTACCTGATAAGGCCGAAGACAAAGTAATACATAAAATATCCTTACCGTTTTTCAAGTGTTTTTCAAAAACATCAAAAATATCTCCTGCGGGAGCGCAAGCAGTTTTATACTCAACATTTTTATTTTTCATAGATTCATAGAATTCTTTTGGGTCATAAATATACCAATCCAAATCCGAAACTATACACTTACCATCAGGCATATATACTAATCCGCCGAGATAGTCATCAATGCCAAATCTTTCTCTTAGTGGACGTACAAGATCACAAGATGTATCCGATATAATTACATAATTTTCCATAGTTTCTCCTCAAACAATCATTATAGTAATTTGTTAAATACTATACCACAAAAAAACAATTTTTTCAACAATTTTCGCTTTTTTATAGAATTTCATAAATATATATGTTATACTCTTAATACATAAGTTAAAAACAGTCATTTAATGGCTTAAATTTAAAAACCCTGTTTCAAGGTGACACTATGGAAATTATTTTGATTATATTAATTCTTTTAGCGCTTTTAATAGGCGGATTAATTTTTATGCTGATTTATACCCTACCCATTTCAAAAAAGGTATACCGCGAACAACTTGTAAGGACAGATAAGAATAAGTGGGGCCGAGTTTGTTCAGCGCCTGACAATGCCGAACAGTTGGCAATGTGGAATAGCGGTATTGAATGGGCTAAAGCTAATAAAGATGCAGTTAAAGAAGTGGAAATAGAAAACGAAGGTTTTAAACTTTACGGAGAATATTACGATTTCGGCGCTAAACGCTGTGTGATAATTATTCCCGGAAGATGCGAATCCTTAATGTACTCCTACTATTTTGCGCCCCCCTACCAAAAGGCCAATTTTAATGTGCTTGTAATCGATACTCGCTGTCACGGAAAAAGCGACGGCACCTATAATACCATAGGAGTTAAAGAGTCCTCTGATATTATAGCGTGGTCAAAATTTGCCAACGAGCATTTTGGGAACTTGGAGATTTACTATCATGGTATCTGCATTGGTACTGCTTCCGCTATTTTCGCTATGATTAATAAGGAATGTCCTTCGTTTGTTAAGGGCTTTGTAACCGAGGGTTGTTTTGTTTCCTTCCGCGAAACCTTCAAGCGTCATATGATCGCCGATAAGCGCCCTCTATTCCCCGTTTTAGACCTTGTTATGCTTCATATTAATAGGCATACAAAAACCAACGTTTATGTTGATAAACCCATTCGCGCTATTAAAAAAATCAAAAAAGATGCCCGTGTACTGTTCTTATATGGCGAAAGGGATATCTTCTCTCTACCCGAAAAATCCCAAAAATTATTCAAGGCGTGTTCCGCTGAAGACAAAAAAATCGTTTGGTTTTCAAAGGGCGGACATTCGCATCTTCGCATAAATAATACCGAAGAATATGACAATGCCATTATAGATTTTTTTAGGGATTAAAGCTTTTTATGAGAAAGAAATACGCCGTACTGACCATTGATGTGGAGTCGTTTAAAGATACCGAGTGCATCGCTAACGCGACCGAAGAAGTTGATTGTGATTTATTAGATGGGTTTGATGAATATATCAATTTGCTTGATAAATACAATATTAAGGCCACCCTATTCACCGTTGCCACTCTTGCTCCCCAAATCACCCATAAACTTAAAGAGTGTATTAAAAACGGTCACGAACTCGCTTTGCACAGTCACGCCCACATTGCGCCTTTAGATGAAAGTTTTGAAGCATTTGAATCAAATGTTTTAAAGGCAAAAAATGAATTAAGCCGTATTTTTAATACGGATATCCGAGGTTTCCGCGCGCCCTATTTCAGCATTGATAATCAGAGATTATCTATACTTAAAAAATTGGGTTTCCGATATGATTCAAGTTTTCTAAATTTTCCTCAAGCGCGGCATACAATAAAGATGCAACTTGAAAACTTTAAAGAAATATCCAAAGATATTTATCAAAACGGCGATTTCTTTGAATTTGGTTTATCGCTTTATAAAGCCCTCGGTATATCATATCCTATCTCCGGAGGCGGATACATTCGGCTTGGTGACTGGAATTTCATTAAATCAATCATCAAACAATACTTATTGAAGAATAATTTTTATATTTTTTATCTGCATCCCTTTGAATTAACTACGCAAAAAATTCCTGTGCTTAAAAACTTAAAACTTTATGATAAATACTATTTAACCCACGGAATTACCTCATATCGCAGACACATTGAACAATTAATTGTTATGTTAAAAAAACTGGGATATGAATTTATCACATTCGATGAACTATCCAAAAAAATCATGAGCAACCCCAATTCTTTATAATAGCAATCATAACCACTAGTAAACTAGTGGTATGCACAGCCCCTATAAGGGGCGCCTACTGGCTAGGTCACTAAAAAGGGCCTCAAAAGTTTGGCAACGCATTACCATCTCGGGCAGCCGCTCACGTGTGGCTGTCTTTTTTTGCCTACTTTCTCTTGTCACCCGTAAACGAGTCAATATATTCTTTTATGCTCATTTGTTCTGCTGCAAAATCTCCTTCTAACTGATTTTTTATATATTCAGCTATTACTTTTTTATTTCGACCGACTGTATCTACATAATATCCTCGACACCAAAAATTTCTACTTCCGTACTTGTATTTTAAATTTGCATGTCGGTCGAAAATCATTAAACTACTTTTTCCTTTGAGATATCCCATAAACTGTGCTATACTTATATACGGCGGTATGCTTACTAGCATATGTATATGGTCTGGGCATGCCTCATCCTCAATGATTTCTACACCTTTTTGGTTACATAGTTTTCTCAAAATTTCTCCTATGTCTTGTCCTATCTTACCGTATACTTCTTTTCTGCGGTATTTTGGTGCAAAAACTAAATGGTATTGACATCTGTATTTTGAGTGGGCTGTGCTTTTGATTTCATTGTTTCCTTTCATAATTAAACCTCCAAGTCCTTGGTAATGCGGTCGCCAAACCACTACCATTATACTTGGAGGTTTAATTCTTTCCAATATTTCTTTGTGGCTTGGCACTCACCTCGCCACGGTTTATTGTAGCCCTACTTTTTTATCTTCCCCCAGTAGAACTGGGGATTTATTTCCACGTCTAAAAACACCAAACAAAAATCCCGAATCATTACGATTCGGGATTTTGATTTTTAATTATTAGTTCTTATTGAACAAGCTCATAACATCGCCAAAAGCTTCATCGTTATCTTCGCCTGAATCACTCATAAGAGCGGCAAGATCATCATTCTTGCTCTTTCTCTTATCATCGCCAAGACCGGTTGCAACAACGGTAACGCGGATGGTATCTTCCAAGCTCTCATCAAGCTGAGCACCCCATATAATAGTTGCATCAACGTGAGCCATTTCAGAGATGATAGAGGAAGCGAGTTCAACTTCTTCAAGGCCGATATCATCGGAACCGGTGATGCTGATGATAACGCCGCGAGCATTATCCATAGAGGTTTCGATAAGGGGACTTGTAATAGCCATACGAGCTGCCTGCTCGGCTTTATCGCGACCTGTAGCAACACCAACGCCCATATGAGCGTAACCTGCATCTGCCATAATTGATCTTACATCGGCAAAGTCAAGGTTAACAAGAGCGGTAACATTGATAAGTTCGGAGATGCTCTGAACGCCCTGACGGAGAACATCATCGGCAATGATAAATGCGTTCTTGAAGGTAATCTTTTCTTCAGAAACGAATTTAAGACGCTCATTAGGAATAACAACCAAGCTATCAACCTGCTCGCCTAAAGCGGCAATACCTGCTTCTGCCTGAGTCATACGCTTCTTACCTTCAAAAGCGAAGGGCTTGGTAACAATACCAACGGTAAGGATACCGAGTTCTTTAGCAATAGCTGCAACTACGGGAGCAGCGCCTGTACCCGTACCGCCGCCCATACCTGCGGTAATGAAAATCATATCTGCATCGCGAAGAACTGCTGCGATTTCATCCTTGGATTCTTCTGCTGCTGCGCGGCCATTATCAGGATTTCCGCCTGCGCCCATACCTGCAGTAGTTTTATCGCCGATTTGCACCTTCTTATCGGCGCGAGAAAGGAAAAGGGCTGCTTTATCGGTATTGATAGCAATAAACTCAACGCCCTTAACACCTGCGGCTACCATGCGGTTAACAGCATTTCCGCCGCCTCCACCGACACCTACAACTTTTATTTGAACTACATTTTCCATCTCTTCGGTAACTTCGAATGACATTTTAAAATTCCTCCATATTCTTAACATAAAAGGTCGCTATTTAAATATACATATAAATAATATCACACATATTTTCAAATTGCAACACTTTTTATTACAAAATTGTAATATTTTTTACTCGATATCCCCTTTGACAAAACTTACTTCCCTTTTTTCCTCCGTCCAGATGCTCAAATCTATCTTTCCGGTAGCGTTTTTATCCATATGTTCTATCATTGAGCCGAGTTGCAAAATTTTCTTTTCCGCATTGATTTCACTACCCAAAATAACATTGAATCTACCTTCAACGGTGAAAGTAATTTTGTACTTATCAGAGACATCGATTTTATTTATAAAAATGTTTTCTTTTTCGAGTTTTGAGGCCAAATCAAATATGGTATTTTTGTTTTCGTAACTGTCAAATTCTGCCATTTGACCAACCTTGCATTTAACGGAGCAACCCTCAATCAAAAATGTGTTCATTGGTTGCTCGGTATAAGCATTTATAACCCTACCGCCTTGACTTATAACATAGTAAACATCATCAACACAAACAGAAGCATATTCTTTTGCATCTTTAACGATTACGGTAATGGTATCGGGCAATTCCCTTTTAAGTTCAACGCTTTCTACATACGGTAAATTACGGACTAAATTTTCCGTAACCGCCTCGGCAGAAAGGGTGAACAGATTATTATCTTCGGTAATACCGCTTGATTTAATAATTTGTTTTTCGGTATATAACTTACTGCCTTTTGCCTTAACTACTTTGATAGGAAAAAGAATCGTGACAGATAAAACCGCCGCAACACTTAAAGCTGTAAACAAAAACACGAGAAAACCTACGATTAATCGTCTTTTTCGGCGCTTTTTTCGGCGCATTTCTTTGGTTTCATTAATTTCACGGTTTGCCAATTCTTCACATCCTTTTTATTCCTCGTAAGCTACTGCACCTAATTTTCTTAAGTTTTCGCTTATATTTTCATATCCTCTTTTAATATGTTCAATCTGGTCAATCTCCGTGGTTCCCGAAGCCGAAAGAGCCGCTACCACCAAGGCGGCGCCGCCTCGAAGGTCGGTACATCTGCACTTAGCAGCAGAAAGATTTTCTACACCTTCTACCACTGCTACTCTGCCTTCGGTCTTAATTCTGGCGCCAAGGCGGTTAAGTTCATCAACATATCTATATCGATTCTCGAAAATATTTTCTACAAAAACCGATGTTCCCTTGGCTTTTGATAAAGCGGCAATGAGTATGGGACCTGCATCTGTAGGAAAACCGGGATATACGAGTGTCCTCACTGTCGGCACTCTTTTAAGTCGGTTTGGTGCCCAAAGTTTTAGAGATTTACCAATTGGCTCAATTTTGCATCCCGCTTCTTCAAATGCTGAAGAAATCGACACAAAATGAGAGGGCATAACATTTTTAAGGGTGATTTCACCGCCCGTTACTGCAGCGGCCGCCATATATGTTACAGCGGCAATTCTATCGGGAATAACGGTGTGTTCCGCGCCATATAATCTCTTAACACCGTGAATAATAACCGTATCAGAGCCGCCACCGTAAATTCTTGCCCCTGCGCTATTTAAAAAATCGGCGAGATCGCTAATTTCCGGCTCTTTTGCGGCATTTCTTATAATGGTTGTTCCCTTTGCGGTTGCCGCCGAAAGAATAATATTTTCGGTGGCTCCAACGCTTGGAAAACTTAAAGTAATTTCTCTTCCTTCAAGACCTTTTTCCGCATTAAATTCGAGAAAACCGTGACCTTCACTGACGGTTGCTCCTAACTGTTTAATAGCGGAAATATGAATATCTATTGGACGGGGACCCAATTCGCAACCACCCGGACTGCAAATAATTGCCTTTTTCATCCTACCGAGTATTGCGCCGAGAAACATAACCGAAGAACGCATTTCTCTCATAAGTTCTTCGGGAATATCATAATTATTGACATTATCCGCATTTACGGTTACTGTATTACCCTCAAATTCGCAAATACAACCTAAATGGCGAAGGATTTTGAGTGATGCTTCCACATCGGAAAGTTGCGGACAATTTTTAATAACCGATGTTCCGCTACATAAAACAGTTGCCGAAAGTAGTGGCAAAACACTGTTTTTAGCGCCTTGAACATTAATTTCACCGTTTATGCGGTGATTTCCTTCTATGTAAAGTTTGGGCATAAAACTTCTCTCCCTAGCATAAAAAGTTTTTCATTTTATACTATGAAGATTTAAGAATTTTGCCAATAAAACTTTATGCGTTTGTATAAAGTTGCATTATAACGTTATAAATGCGCTCATTTGCATCGGAAATTGCTATTTTTTTTGCGCATTTCTGCATTTTTTCAAGTTTTGATTTATTACCTATAAGTCCGCTTACAACCTTTATCAGGGACTCACCCGAAAGGTCTTTTTCCTCAATTAATTCTGCGGCTCCTGCGGTTTCAAGGGTTTTTGCGTTATGGAACTGATGATTTTCGGCTACATAAGGCGAAGGAATAAGCACAGATGGTTTTCCGCAAACACAAAGTTCGCTTAAGGTTATCGCACCCGCGCGGCATATAACCAAATCTGCCGCCGCCATACAAACATCCATATCGTCAATATATTCTCTCACCGTAACCTCATCGGAAAGCGCTATTCCCTTCTCTTTAAGATGAGAACTAAATGCATTAAAGCCGACTTTACCCGTAGCGTGAATATGATAAAATTCTTTACCGCCGTTATGCCAGGCGATTAGTTCCTCGACCGCCTCATTAATGGGTCTTGCACCTAAAGAGCCGCCAAAAGAAAGTATTAACGGTCTTTCATCGAGGCCAAGTTTCGCTCTGGCTTCCTCGCGGGATATTTTCATAAGTTCCGTTCTTACGGGGTTACCTGTAACGGTTGGCTCTTTGGTTAACTTAAGATGCTTTCTCGCTTCGGGCATAGCAAGCATAACTCTATCCACATTTTTGGATAGCATTTTAGTGGTAACACCCGGGAAGGCATTTTGCTCGTGAATTGCAGTTTTAAAGCCGAGTTTTGCCGCCTCACGAAGCACTGGACCGCTTACGTAACCGCCCGTTCCTACAACAACATCAGGATTAAGTTCTTTAAGAATTTTTGCCGATTTCATTGATGAAGTAAACATCTTTTTAACGGCAGAAATATTTTTTATCAAATTTTTGGGGGTGGGTTTGCGCTGAAAACCTGCCACCTCTATAGTTCTAAATTCATAACCCTTTTCGGGTACAAGACGCGCTTCGAGTTTATCAGCGGTACCAATATAACTTATTTTAGCATCGGGATGCTTTTCTTTAATATAACCTGCAACAGCCAAGGCAGGATTAATGTGACCTGCTGTACCGCCGCCCGCAAAAAGTATATGCATATATTATCTCCCAAATATTATTTTTGCAAACTGGCAGCGCGGGAAACCGAAAGAATTATTCCCATTTCTGCCAATAGAATCACAAGGGAACTTCCGCCGTAACTGAAGAATGGAAGACTGATACCCGTATTGGGCATAGTATTGGTCACAACGAAGATATTAAGCATTGCTTGGAGTCCTACTTGAAATGTAAGTCCCACGGTGAGCAAAGATCCGAATTTATCGGGGGCTCTCATTGCAATTGTAAATCCGCGCCACATCAGTAAAGCGAAGAGAATAATAATTACAAGGGCGCCCACAAGTCCCAATTCTTCACAAACTATTGCAAAAATAAAGTCGTTATGGGGTTCGGGAACCCATAGATATTTTTGTCTTGATAAGCCGATTCCCCTACCCAATATTCCACCGGAACCAATGGCGAGAAGTGACTGAATTGTCTGGTACCCTTTGCCTGATGGATCAAGCCAAGGATCCAACCAGTATTTAACACGGTCGGAACCGTAACTGATAAGACCGCTAAATATGGCAGCCGCGCCCAAACCTACCGTTCCGACACCGCCTAAAATAATCCATTTTTTAGGTATACCGCCAACAATCATCAAAACAAGACCGATAAGTAGGATAAGAAGCGTTGCAGAAAGATGCGGCTCTGCGATTACCAAAGCGCAGGTAATACCTAAAAGACCTATTAAAAACAGCATAAATTTCATATTTTTCATCATTTCGTGGTTAGCCGAAATAAGAGATGAAAAGAGAAGTATTATGGCAAATTTAGCGATTTCAGATGGTTGAAAGTTAATCGGGCCTACAACAAACCATCTTTTAACATCCATACCGCTTACCATTGGCGGTACTATGAGCAAGAATATCAAAAGTCCAATAGAAATCGCAAAAATCAGCCAACTTAGTTTTCTTAAGTGGTGATAGTTAATTCTTGATACAGCGAACATTATTATTACGCCGACTACTGCGAATAATAATTGCTTTGATATGAATTTATAACTATTTCCGTAATATTCATAAGAGTAGGCGTAACTTGCAGAAAAGAGCATTACAAGACCAATGGTCAGTATCACTAAAACAAAAGAAAGAAAGGTTATATCAAGTTTGCCTTCTTGAAAAAAACTGACTTTCTTACGACGGACCGTTTTTTTAGCCATATAACCTCTCTCCTTTATTCTGAATTTTAATTTAAATTATACATTAAACATTATCGCGGCAAAAACAACAGCACACGCGATTAAGGTAACGCCTGAAAATACATAAACTATTTTTTGTTCGCTCCAACCGCACATCTCAAAATGATGATGAATGGGCGACATTTTAAATATTCGCTTACCTGTGCGCTTAAAGTAAGCAACCTGAATTATAACTGAAAATGCCTCGATAAGGTAAACAATACCTACCAAAAGCAAATATACAGGACGTTCGGTCATAAATGCAAAACTTACTACCATACCGCCCAAAAACAGCGAACCTGTATCTCCCATAAATACCCTTGCAGGTTTAGCATTCCACAAAATAAAGCCCGCACAAGCACCCGCTAAAGCAGAGGAAAGAACGCTCAATGCCTCGGTTTGTAAAGCGCCTGAAATCAACATAAAGAAACAAGAAACGACGAGTGTTACGCTTGAAGCCAAACCGTCGATACCATCTGTAAGATTTACCGCATTAACAAATCCGTAAACGAAAAACAGTGCTATAGGCCAGAAAATTAGGCCCCAGCCGCTTGTAATACTAACAAAACCGATAAACGGAAGGTATGTATCCTTTATTCCTGCAAAGAAGACAGCAACAAGGTATGCAGCGCTTATGAGAAGTTGCAAAAATGTCTTCTGCTTCGCTGTAAGCCCCAAATTACGCTTTTTTGCTATCTTAATATAATCATCAATAAAGCCAACGGCAGCCATCAACAAGGACATCACAAGCCCTGCAATCAGCATAATAAGATAACGCTTGAATCTAACATGAGAAATGATTTCAATATCAAAAATCATTGCAAGAACAACGCATACGATAACCGAGAACGAAACTCCCGCAACTATCATTATGCCGCCCATTGTGGGGGTGCCTTGTTTGCCTTCGTGCCAAGTTGGGCCATCCTCTAAAATGGTTTGACCGAATTTAAGTTTCTTCAAAAGCGGAATCACGAACACACCGCTTACTGCTGTTACCAAAAATGCGGCAACGGCGGCAATAACAGAAATAAAATTGGACATAAAATTTAACTCCTTATTTATTTAATTCCGCAAGGGCTTCGTTGACTACTTCCCTTTCATCAAGATGGATAGTACCATCTTTTAGAATCTGATAGGTTTCGTGGCCCTTGCCTGCTAAAACTATTATATCATCTTTTTCAGCAATTGAAATAGCAAATTTTATGGCTTCAATTCGGTTTTCAATAACTTTTATTGGTTTATTGGAACCTTTTGTGCCTTCAAGAATATCATTTATGATTTCCATAGGTTCTTCGGAACGGGGATTATCGCTTGTAACGATAACATAGTCAGAGTATCTTGCGGCCACGCTTCCCATAATGGGGCGCTTGGTTTTATCGCGGTCTCCACCGCAACCGAAAAGCGAAATCAAGCGGTTTTTGGGACAATCTCTGAAGGTAGAGAGAATATTTTTAAGGCCGTCGGGTGTATGGGCGTAGTCAATAATGACAGTGAAGTCCCTATCGTTTGGCACTACCTCTGCCCTACCTTTAACTCCCTTGAGATTTTTAAGCGCTTTGGCAGAACTATCGATAGAAATTCCAAGTGTCAGCGCGGAAATCACGGCAAACATAGAATTATAAACCGAGAATTTTCCGCCCGTATTTACGCTTATATGATTAAGACCTTCATCACTTACCAGTTGGTAATCAACGCTTGCAGGTTTATAGTTTATTCCCTTTGCGCTGAATGTGGAATTATCGGAAACCGAACAAGTGATAACATTACAAGAAAGTCCTTTAATAAGTTCTTCTGCATATTCATCATCAGAATTAATAATCGCGGTTTTACACATTGTAAAAAGACGCTTTTTAGCTGCGAGATAGTTTTCCATCGTTATATGATAATCCAGATGGTCCTGAGTAAGATTTGTGAATATTGCGGTTTCAAACTGAAGGTCGCAAACTCTTTTTTGGTCCAATGCGTGAGATGAAACTTCCATAATCACATAACTGCATCCCCCTTTTTTCATAAGCGAAAAGAGTGAATTTAGTTCATAAGCATCGGGGGTGGTATTTTTTGCAGCGATGGTCTTATCGCCTATCATATTTTGAATAGTGCCGATAAGTCCAACCTTATGACCTTCATTTTCGAGAATTGATTTTATCATATAGGTTACGGATGTTTTGCCGTTAGTACCCGTAACACCAATAAGTTTTAAAGAATCTGCGGGATTTTCAAACCAAGCGGCGCACATTTTTGCATATGCTTTATGGGTATCTTCCACGATTATCTGATTAGGAAGTCCTGTATCTTCTTCTGCTACCAAAACTGCGGCGCCGTTTTCCAAAGCCGACTTTGCGAACTTATGGCCATCGGTCTTTGCGCCCTTGATGCAAACAAAGATAAAACCCTCTTTTACCTCTTTTGAATTACAGGTAATGCCCTTAATATTTACTTGTGCGAGTTTGCCTTCCACTTCGGGCAGAATGTCTTTAAAAAGCATCTTTTTCTCCTTTTTTACTGCGTTATAGCTATATCCGCTATTGCTTCCTCACGGAAACTTACGGTAACTACCGTACCTTTTTTAACCACTTCTCCGGCCGCAATGCTTTGGCTATACGCCTTAAGGCCTGATGAGGTAGTATTGCCTGAAAATTCAATATTTATTCCCGCAGATGCGGCCGATATATTGGCCTCTGCGGCGGTTAGTCCAACTAAATTGGGCACTATTGTTGTTTCTTCACTGGTGCCTTCTGTATAAAGAATTACCGTTCCGTTTTTGTAAACAGGAGTTGCGGCGGAGGGTGTTTGAGCGGTTACTTTTTCACCGACACCGACAACTCTGCTATTAAGTCCCGAAGCAGAAATTCTCTCTTTTGCTTCGGCAACACCCATTCCTACTATATCGGGAACATTAACAGAAAGGCGTTTGAGCTCTTCTTCGCTATATTGGGGCTCATAACCGAGATACGGAAGTATTTCAGCCATAACTTTTGAGCCCACAGGGGCCGCTACAGCGCCTCCGTAATAACTATCACCCATAGTTTCATCCAGCATTACGAAAACCGCAATTTCGGGCTTATCAATAGGCGCTATACCAACATAAGAGCCGATATAGAGGCCTCTTACATTAAGTTCAAGCATTTTTGCAATTTTTTCGGAAGTACCGGTTTTACCGCCGACGCGATATCCCGCCACTCTACCGTTTTTAGCGCCGTTTTCTACAACAAATTCCAAAAGTTCTCTCATTGTAGCCGAAGTACTTTCGGAAATAACCTGACGCTCATACGAAATATCCTTTGATTCAACCACATTATTTTCAGAATCAATAATTTTTTCTACAACATGGGGTTTAACAAGATATCCGCCGTTCACAGATGCGGCGGCAAGAGCCAAGGTCTGCATAGGCGTAATATTAAAGGTCTGACCGAAGGATGATGAAGCAAGCTCGGTAGTACCCATTTTTTCTTGTTTGTGATAATTAGAAGTGGCTTCACCCGGAAGATCAATACCGGTTTTCTGTGTCAAACCGAAGGCCTCAAAATACTTACTGAAAATATTTGAGCCCACAAGTTGACCTATCATAATAAATGCGGGGTTGCAAGAATTTGCAATGGCATTTCGAAGTTGTTGAGTTCCGTGACCGCCCGCCTTATGACAGTGATAAATGTTACCTGAAACCGAATATGTGTAATTACAAGTAAAGGAACTATTCATATTAACAAGATTTTCTTCCAATGCTACAGAGGCGGTAAAAATCTTAAAAACAGAACCAGGTTCATAAGTATCGGAAACGGCTTTATTACGCCACTGACGGTTAAGAAGTTCCGTTCTTTTAGCCGCTTTTTTCTCTTTGTCTTCTATGGCGTCAACCGTTGCCTGATCTTCCTTTGAAAGTGTAAAAGGTGAATTAGGATTAAAGTCATTACTAACGGCCATACCGTAAATTGCGCCCGTATTTACGTTCATAACAACAACGGCTCCGCGCTCTTGCACCTTTTCGGCCTCAACCGCATTATCAAGATGCTTTTCACAAACATACTGAATATAGGAATCTATAGAGGTAACAAGCGAATGACCTTTTATGGCCTCCTCAACCTTCTGATAAGTGAAAGGCATATCGGTACCAGATGCATTTTTTGCGGCTACTACCCTGCCCGCTACTCCCGTAAGAGAATTATCGTAATAACTTTCAAGACCCGCAAGGCCTTGATTATCATCACCGACAAATCCCAAAACCGTAGATGCGAGTGAATCATTGGGATAATAGCGCTTTGTGGTTTCATCCACGCCCACATACTGTGTCATTTTTATATCGCTGTTATCAGCGATAAACTTTCGCACCTTATCTGCGGCGGGTTTTTCTATTTTCTTTTTTACCGTAACATAATAGGTCTTTTGCTTGGTCTTTTCATAAACATCGTCGCGCTCAAGTTCCAATATTTCCGAAAGATTATCGGCTATAAGTTTTCTTACTTCTTCTGCCTTATCATCATCAAGTTTATTTATGCCGTTGGGAGTAATATAAACGGTCCAAGCGGTAGAACTTGTAGCCAAGACATTCATATTTCTATCGTAAATATCTCCTCTGGGAGCCGTTACAATACTATCGTAAAGTTGTTGTTCCGAAGCCATATTCTGATACTCTTCACCGCGGAAAATCATTATATTTATGAGACTTGAACCGGAAACTATAGTGATGCAAAGAATCATGGAAACCATTACTACCATTATTCTTATAAGCATTTGCTTATTTGGTCTATGTGACACGGTTCAAACCTCCTTTTTTTACCCATTTTAAATGCTCGAAAACGAGAGTCAAGATTTACTCAACTCCCGTATATCATCTGGAAAGGGACAGAAATTCAATGCCGAATTTACTACCCTATATTATATTAACCTCTTGCTTTTACTTATACCGAAAAACCTTTTATTTTTTGGCATTGTCGCTTTGACTTACCTCACCGTTTTTTAGTACCGCAGAATTCTGATCGTTTACTCTTATATAGACAACCTGATCCTTGTCCATTTTAGACATACCGAGTTTTGCGGCTTCAAGTTCCACATTTGAATAGGAAATGCGGCGTTCATACTCAACCTCTAAACTCGTAAGTTCGCTATCGAGTGCATTAATTTCGGTCTTCATATCGTTAATTTTTGCATTGGTTTCATTAATCATAATACGAAGTGAAATGTTTCCGCAAAGTGCCGCGAGAATAAATACCGTAGTCATAACCGCAAAAGCGGTTGCCGACATTCTTCTTTTTGCCGCTTTCTTTTTGGCTCTTACTTTAGGAGAAGGCAATTTAACGATATTATCGTTTTGCTTCTCGTTAATTTCAGGTTTTGCTTTCGGCATAAACATCTCAAAATCATAAGCCAAACTATCGTTATAATACTTAAGATTATTCATAATTGCCCTCCTCTTCTTAAATTTAAAGTTTTATTACCGAGCGAAGTTTAGCGCTTCTGCTTCGGGGATTTTGTTCTAATTCTTCATCCGTAGCGATAATCGGTTTTCTTGTAAGCAGTTGACCTTTAGGTGTTTTACCGCAAACACAAACCGGTATATCGGGCGGACAGGTACAACCTGTACAAAATTCTTTGAATTTTTGTTTAACCATTCTGTCTTCAAGAGAATGGAAGGTTATTATAGATAAGACACCGCCTTTATTAAGCAAAACAAAGGCCTTATCTAAAACCTCTCTTAAACTTTCAAGTTCGGAATTTACGCAAATCCGAAGCGCTTGGAAGCATTTTCTTGCGGGATGTCCATCCCTTCTTGCCGCGGCGGGAACACTATTTGCAATTATATCGGCAAGTTGCAGAGTAGTAAGTATTGGTGACTGTTCCCTGCATCTTACTATATTAGATGCTATTTTAGCGGCAAAACGTTCTTCGCCGTAATCTCTGAATATTCTCGTAAGTTCGCCGTGGGACATTGTATTTACAAGGTCCGCGGCGGTAGTACCGCTTTTGCTCATTCTCATATCAAGGGGCGCATCTTTATGATAGGAAAAACCGCGTTCCCCGTTATCGAGTTGATATGAAGAAACACCCAAATCAAGAAGGATTCCGTCAACTCCCGTTACACCGTATTTTTTAAGGGCAATATCCATATCCTTAAAGTTGGTATTTATAACGGTTGCGGGATATCCTTTTAATCTTTCGGTTGCTATGGCTACGGCATCGGGGTCTTGGTCAAGTGCGTAAAGCATACCGCTTTGAAGCCGCTTGGCAATCGCGGTAGAATGGCCCGCTCCACCTGCCGTTCCGTCAACATAAATACCATCAGATTTTATTTTTAATGAATCAACAGTTTCCGCAAGCAGTACGGATATATGATTGAATTCCATATTTTAAAATTCCAACTCCTCAACAATGGAGGCAATAGATTCGGGTGAATATTGCTCGTTTTCGGATTTCCAGAGTTCAGTATTCCAAATTTCAAGATTGGTATCCATACCCGTTATATGCGCCTCATTTTCAAGAAGAGCATATTCTCTTAAAGCGGCTGGAATCAGTATCCTTCCCTGCGAATCAAATTCTACATTAAAAGCGCCATCATAAAGAAATCTTTTAACAACGCTTGATTTTGCCGAAGGAAGACCGCCGATTTTCTCTACCAGCTTGTCCCACTCGGAAAGTGAATAAACACATATACAACGTTTGCCGTATATTCCTCGGCAAATCATAAAGCTTTCGCCAAGTTCATCGCGCAGTTTGGCAGGAATGGCGATTCTGCCTTTTTTATCTATTGTATGCTGATAGCCACCGTAAAGCATGAATCGTCACCTCCGTTTTCACCACTTTAATACACTTTTATGGGTTTTGGCTACACTTTTCACCACATAACTGTATTATAATACCACATAACACAAAAATCAAGTACTTTTTGAAAAAAATTTAAATTTTATTTTCGTTTTTTAAGGCAACCTTCATAATTGACATAAAAATCTTATTGTGGTATTATATTCAAGGTGAGTATTTTGGTAAAAAAAGAGTATTTTTCAAATAGTCCGCAAGACACCGAGAAAATTGCTGAAGATTTTGCGAAAGGTCTTCTGGGCGGCGAAGTTATTGCCTTTATAGGAAACTTAGGTATGGGCAAAACCTGTTTTACGAGAGGTCTTGCTAAGGGACTTGGATTCAACGGTGAGGTCACCTCCCCTACCTTTGCCCTTGTAAATGAATATAGAGGCGGTCGGCTTGATATCTTTCATTTTGATATGTATAGAGTGGAAGGTTGGGAAGACCTTTATTCTACGGGCTACTTTGATTATCTCGATGAAGGCGGCGTTACCGTTATTGAATGGAGCGAAAATATAAGTTCCGCCCTTGATGATGACACCATATATATAAATATTGTGTCAACGGGAGAAAACTCACGAAGGATAATTATCGGAAAGGGTGAAGTTTTTGAAGATACTCGCAATTGAATGCTCAGCGGGTCCCGCATCGGTAGCCATTGTAGAAAACGGCAAAATACTTGGCAGTAGTTTTATTAATGTTAAACTTACCCATTCCCAAACCCTTATGCCAATGATAGAAAATCTTCTTGCTTCCTGCCTTTTAACTGTAGATGATATTGAGGGTTATGCGGTGGCGGCGGGTCCGGGTTCCTTTACCGGTATCAGAATAGGAATAAGCGCCGTTAAGGGACTGGCTATTGCCAAAAATCTTCCCTGTGTTCCCGTTTCAACCCTTGAAGCGATGGCATATCCTTTTAAAAATACCGATGCTTTAGTGTGCGCCGTTATGGATGCCCGTTGCAATCAGGTGTATAACGCTTTATTTAAAATTAAAAACGGTGAAATAACCCGCCTTTGCGATGATAGAGCACTTATGTGCGAAGAACTAAAATGCGAACTTATGGAAAAGTATGGCGAAGAAAGTATTATCGTATGCGGTGACGGAAGCGACCTTTTTTATTCGTATATAAAAGATTTCAAAAATTCGCAAATCGCTTGTGAACAAAATAAATTTCAGAACGCCCGTGGTGTCGGATTGCTTGCGGAAGAAGAATTCGCAAGCGGCAATACTGTTTCTTCAAATCAACTTTTGCCCGTTTATTTACGACTTCCTCAAGCAGAACGGGAACTTAAAGCCAAACAAAGCGCAAACCAATAGGTAAAAATATAAATGTATAATATCAGGGGGAATTTAATATGAACAAAAATGTATTTGTTATGGACCATCCGCTTATTCAGCATAAACTTTCCATCCTTCGCGATGAGAGAACGGGCTCTAAGCAATTCCGTGAACTTATAAGTGAAATTGCTATGCTTATGTGCTACGAATCCACAAGAGATTTACCGCTCAAAAGCGTTAAGACCAAAACTCCTATGATGATTGCTGATACAAAGGTTTTGGCGGGTAGAAAAATGGCATTCGTGCCTATTCTTCGCGCAGGTCTTGGTATGGTTGACGGCGTTTTAAATTTAATACCCGCCGCCAAGGTTGGTCATATAGGTATGTATCGCGACCCTGAAACCCATAAACCCATTGATTACTACTGCAAACTTCCTTCTGATTTAAACGAGCGCGATGTTTTCGTGCTTGACCCTATGCTCGCTACGGGCGGAAGCGCTATTGATGCAGTTGCAAGAATTAAAGAATTTAATCCCAAGAGAATTAAGTTTATGTGCATTATCGCAGCCCCCGAAGGCATCAAGGCATTTACAGAAGCGCATCCCGATGTCCCCGTTTACTGTGCAGGTCTTGATGACTGTCTTAACGACCATTGCTATATTCTCCCCGGTCTTGGTGATGCGGGCGACCGTATATTCGGAACAAAATAATTAAATATATTAAAAAATCTCCCGAAAATCACGGGAGATTTTTTGTTGCGTTACTTGAGTGTTTATGATAAAATTTTAAAAAGAGGCGGTGATGAATTGAAGTATAATAATATAATTGAGGCAAAATTTATAAGTAGACCTAATAGATTCATCGCTTTGGTTGATATAAACGGAAAAAACGAAACCGTGCATGTTAAAAATACGGGAAGATGTAAAGAGTTACTCGTAGCGGGCGCCACCGTTTATCTTGAAAAAGGATTAAACCCGAACCGCAAAACTCCTTACG
Organism: Acutalibacteraceae bacterium; assembly: GCA_045588995.1. Taxonomy (GTDB): domain Bacteria; phylum Bacillota; class Clostridia; order Oscillospirales; family Acutalibacteraceae; genus UBA737. Next base: position 5,435 of record JAZNFF010000044.1, on the reverse strand, counting down.
ATTTGGTTGCTGTAGAGAAAAAAAGAGAAAAGGATTCACTGCTTATAAATATGGATTCACAGGTTGTAAATGATGTGGCGGAAGAATGGCTCAAAAGCGGTGCATTATTTTCGGGGAATGCCAAAATTCGCCGTGAGGTTACCTATAATAAATCCAGATTTGATTTTTATATTGAAGATAACGAGGATAAGATATTTTTAGAGGTGAAGGGTGTTACCTTGGAAACTGATGGCATTGCCTCCTTCCCCGATGCTCCAACCGAACGCGGTATAAAACACTTAAAAGAACTTAACTCCGCTCTGGATGAAGGTTATAAATGCTATATTTTATTCGTTATTCAGATGAATTCTATAACACTTTTTAAACCAAATGATATCAGACACAAAGAATTTGGCGATACACTGCGGGAAGTTTATAGTAACGGCGTTAATATTTTGGCCGTTGATTGTGAAGTGACAAAAGATACAATTAAAATTGATAAATTTATAGATATAGATTTGAGGTAAAATTATGGAAATGGTTTTAATTACCGCATTGGGAGTTGGTTGCGCTACCATAATCGGCGCGATTATCGGTATGTTTTTTAAGCACTTATCCCATAAATTCAGCGATATTATTCTTTCTTTTGCGGCGGGCGTTATGCTATCTGCCGCAGTTTTGGGACTGATTATTCCCTCGGTTGAACTTGGCGGAAAATATAGTTTACTTATAACCGTTGCGGGAATTTTTGCGGGTGCACTGGTTATCAATGTTCTCGATAAATTAGTTCCCCATCTTCACTCACTTGCAGGCGTTGAAACCGAAGAACATAAATCCAATGAAAATATAAATAAAATTCTGCTTTTCGTAACGGCAATTGCTATTCACAATCTTCCCGAAGGAATTGCGGCGGGTGTCGGTTTTGGCTCAGGGAATGTATCGCAAGCCCTTTTAATTGCGGGCGGTATTGCTTTGCAGAATATCCCCGAGGGTATGGTAATTATAGCGCCGATGCTTGCAGCGGGAATTCCACCTAAACGCACATTTTTAATAGCGGCGCTTACGGGAGTTGTTGAAATAATCGGAACTCTGATTGGTTTCTTTGCCGTAAGTATAAGCACTGCCATTCTTCCTTTCGCTCTCGCATTCGCGGGCGGTACGATGCTATATGTAGTAAGCGATGAAATGATACCCGAAACCCACGCCCACGGAGCACAAAGAGGCGCAACCTACGCTTTACTTTTAGGTTTCTGCCTGATGCTCGTTTCAGATATACTTTTAGGATAAAATAAGAGCCCTAAGGATCTCTTCGTTAAGGAGAGAACCTTAGGGCTCTTTTTAGTTAATTTATTATCCCTGAACGTTTTGATTTTTCAGTATTCTTTCAATTACATTTCGATTAGCTTTCATTCTAACAAAATTGATGATAAAGAAAATTGGTGAAACAACGCCTAAAACAACGTTGAAAATGAGCATACCTATATTTCCGCAACGTTTATAAGAAATTGAAAAATCGGTATAAACGGTGTCTATATACTGCGGAATCCTTTCGGCCGCCTTTCTGCTTACTATACCGATGCCAATAAACATAACGCCACCAAGTATTGCGGCAGTCGTTCCAAATCCTATGAAAAATCCACCGAGAAAATAATCGCTAGCAAACATTGCTATTCCAACGATGGTGTAAATCGAAAACACAACCGCATAGACAATGCCCATAATAATCGAAACCTTAGAAGCAATACTCCAAGCTTTAAGTTCCCAACGAAGAAGCTTATGGGTGTTATCAAGAAACTCGCGCTCTTCCCTATCAAATTCCTCATTAAAAGTCAGTGATTGTACGGGAACTTTATTTTGCTCGGGATTAGCAGAGGTTTCTTTTTCTACGGGTGCTCCGCATTCGGTACAAAAAGCGGCGCCTTTTTCTATTTCTTTCTCGCATTTAATACAATAACTCATAACAAAACACATCCTTTGAGTTTACAATACTATATTAACATATACTACTTAAAATTTCAATAAACAATCCAAACAGAGATACTTTGCAAATATGTTATCTCTGTTTTTTATTTTGTAACCCTATCAAATTCTTTAAATAACTTTTTCGAAACGCTTTGCATTCGGCGCCTATCCACCTTGACTACTTCTCTATCGTAACTTATAAGTCCGTTGGTTTCATCCTCAACGTCGGTAAGTTGGGTATAAACGGTTGCGCAAAGTCCGATCTTTATTGCGGGAATAACTTCATTTTCGAAAAGTTTGAGAAGAGCATTTTCAAATTCTTTGCGGTTTTTAAAGAGTTTATAACCATAGGTTTTTTCAGTATTAAAAACATGTTCTTTAGGATTAAAGGAATAACCGCCGAATTCCGAAAGAAAGATGGGTTTGCTCTGTGGCTTGATTTTGATTTTCTTAAAGTAGATATGCAAACTTTCAAAATCATTCTTATCGGTTTTAAACCAACCCGAAGCCGTATCAATAAGTCGGCCCGTTTTCATAAGTTTAATGCGAAGATACATATCATCCTCATCAAACTGTCCCCAACCCTCATTAAATATGGTATAACAGCAGATAGAAGGATAATTATTAAGATGTTCTACCGTTTCTTTTAGCGAATTATAAAACTCCTCTTTTTGCGCTCGGGTGCGACTCATCATAAATTGCGGCATTTTCTTAAAGCCAACGGTCGCAAGGGCGGTATCGCGAAAAAATGAATACTTTCCGTTATTAACCATATCCTGAAAAACAACCATACCCAGTCGATCACAGTCATAATAAAACTGCGGCGGCTCAACCTTAATATGTTTTCTTAGCATATTAAATCCAAGTTCTTTTGCCGTTTTTATATCTTGCTCAAAAAGTTCCAAAGATGCGGGGGTGAAAATTCCGTCGCTAAAATATCCTTGGTCTAAAAGTCCGTGGAAGAAATATGGTTTTCCATTAAGACAAGTTCTCATAACACCGTTAACTTCCTTAATTTCCACGCTTCTTAAGGCAAAGTATGTTTCCACCTTATCCTCACCCGAAATTACAGTACAATAATAAAGATATGGATTTTCAGGCGTCCAATTAACTGGGTTTGCTGGTTTATAGATGGCTTTTGAATGTTTAAAAGGCAATGCAACCTTGCCTTCTTTGGTATCAATAATAATTTCGCCGCTATCTGCGCCTTCGATTTCAAATAGTGCGCAATTAGTATCCGCGGTGATTTTAATATTTTTAATGTGATTTTCATGTACGCTTTCGCACCATACGGTCTGCCATATTCCTGAAGCCGCAGTATACCACATTCCGCCTCTTTTACGACACTGCTTACCATAGGGCAAAACAAAATCATCAAAATCATTTTTAGCCCTTAATTCCAAAATATTATGTTTGGCGAGAACTTCGGTAATATCAAAGGAAAACGGCATATATCCGCCCTTATGTTCGCCCAAAAGAACTCCGTTAAGATACACTTCTGCCTTTTGGTTTACGGCACCGAAATGCAAAAGCACTCGCTCCTTTTTAAAACCACGGGGAAAGGAAAATTCTCTCTTATAACAAAATATTGTGCCTTTTTGGAAGGTACGATTAATACCCGAAAGTTTGCTTTCGGGTGCAAATGGAACCATTATTTTTTCGTTATATTCCGCATCTTCTCCGTTTTTTATGGCACAAAAATCCCAAACACCGTTAAGACAGAAAAAAGATTTTCTTCTAAAATTTGGTCTCGGGTATATATTGTGTGGAATATATGGTAGGTTCTTACCCTGTTTTGTATATAAATGATTTAGCATATATTCACCTTATCATAGATATTGCTTCGCTTAGATTACTAACGCCGATAACGGATATTCCTTCGGGGATATTGGTAAGTTTTTTAAGGCAAGATTTGGGAACGATACACTTATCAAATCCCAATCGAGCCGCCTCCATAACCCTTGCTGCCGCTCTCGGTACACTTCTTATTTCTCCGGAAAGTCCAACCTCACCGAAGACAATCATTTTTTCATCAAGCGGCACATCGCGGAGCCCCGAAACCAGCGCCATACATACCGCTAAATCTGCGGCGGGCTCGTCCACCCTCATACCGCCTACTATATTAAGATAAGTGTCGAGATTTGAAAAATAGAGCCCCATACGTTTTTCAAGCACCGCCAAAAGCAAATTAAGGCGATTGAAATCAAAGCCCGTTGACATTCTTCTTGGATTTCCAAAACCGGTAGTGGTAACAAGTCCCTGCACCTCGGCGAGAATAGGTCTGGTGCCTTCAATTACACATGTAATGGAGTCACCCGAAACATTTTTCATTCTGCCCGAAAGCATCATAGCCGATGGATTTTCAACCTCCATAAGCCCCTTTTCTCCCATTTCAAAAACTCCGATTTCATTGGTGGAACCGAAGCGATTTTTGATGGCCCTGAGAATTCTATAAGATTGATTTCTCTCCCCTTCAAAATACAGAACAGTATCTACAATATGTTCAAGCACCTTAGGTCCTGCAATATCGCCGCCTTTGTTAACGTGTCCCACGATAATAACAGGAATATCCAAACTCTTACCGACTCTTAAAAGCAAATTGGTAGATTCTCTGACCTGAACGATACTTCCGGCAGAAGATGGAAGTTCCTCTATCTGCAAAGTCTGAATAGAATCAATCATAACAAGTTGCGGCTTAACATTGGTTATATATTCGCAAATTGCCTGGGTATCGGTTTCGGACATAACGGTTATATTTTCGCCCTTAACACCAAGTCGCGCCGCACGAAGTTTTATTTGGGTTGCGGATTCTTCGCCCGAAACATACAGAACATTAAGTTCGGATCTGACGGCCTCGCAAATCTGAAGAAGAATTGTTGATTTACCAATACCAGGATCACCGCTTAAAAGCACCACCGAGCCCTTTACAATACCGCCACCCAAAACTCTGTCAAGCTCCTTAATTCCCGTAACAAAACGATGCTCATCCATAGGTTTGATATCGTAAAGATTTTTAGCAGATGCAGTTTTAATTGCTACAGAGGATACGATGGAAGAACTCTTTTGAGCGGTAACTAATTGCTCGGTCATAGTATTCCATTCTCCGCATCCCGCGCACTGCCCCGTCCATTTAGGGCTTTCGTATCCGCAAGAGGTACAAATAAATGCTTTTTTAGTTTTGGGCGCCATTTTTCTCATCCTTCGTTTTCTAAATAATTACTTATTCCTTTTGTTATGGAAAATGCCATTTGTGATTGATATTTATCGGTTTTTAAATTGGCAAGGTCTATACTGTTACTCAAAAACCCACACTCAACTATAACCGCGGGTACAGTGGCGTTTTTAAGAAGATATGTACTTGAAGTGCCACGCTTTATTACGCGAGTATTTTCGGGTTGCAGGAGAGATATTATAGATGACTGTATATTCTCCCCTAAAACTTCCGCCGCATTGAAATTAGGCGTATAAAAAACTTGAGCCCCGCGAGCCGCAGA
>JAZNFF010000043.1:0-3141 GCA_045588995.1 Acutalibacteraceae bacterium | reverse complement strand
TTGAAGATATATTTTTCAGCAAACAAAAAGCAGAAGAATTCGTAAAACTTTGCAATGAAGAAAAATTGGAGTTGATTCATTTGCAGGATGTGGTGGAAGATGCGCTGGTATAGAAATGTTAATTATATATATCACAAAATGTCTTTTACTGAAACAACGTCGTTATATAGTAAATAACCCCATAAACGACTGATGCCACCGTACCGTAAACAATCACCGGTCCTGCGATTTTAAACATATTGGCGCCTACGCCTAAGACAAATCCTTTTGCTGCTGTCAATATAGGACACACCATTTGAAAAAATATTTACATTAAATCGGCTTTGTGGTATAATAAAAATATGGGGTGAATTTTATGATATGGAAAATAACCGAAAAAAACTTTAATAAAGCCGTGAATCGTGCTAATGTTTTAAATAAAAAGGTACATGTTGATAATAGGTATACGAAAAAAATCATTTTACCGCTTGGCAGTATAATCTTTGCCATTAACACAACGTTGCTGATATTGGGTGGATTTTGTTATGCATTAGAGCAAGGCGCTCTCTCCCCAGAACAGACCGGATTTTTAAATAATGTGCAATTTGTTACACCGTACTGGCGCTTTATTTGGGGCCTATTTGGTGTGATAACCGACCTTACGGGATGGAAGATTGTAATGGTGATTGCTTTCGTTTTTTTGCTTCCCCTAATAGTTTGCAATATTACTACGTTTATTATTTCCCGATGCACAAAAACTGAAACCTTCACAACAGAGGGCACTGAAAAGGAAACGGCAACACAACTTCACAAATTTGTTCATGAAATACCTGTTTCCATATGGGATAGTACTTACAACCTAGAAGATAACTGGTTAGTAATCACTGACTTATTTGTCAGCGCCGGTTTTGCTGTGTTTTTCTTTTGTTATTGGTTTTCAATCTCAACAGAATATGAAGTGTTCAAAAGAATTTTATTAGCCGTCTTAGCAACCGCCATATTAGTGGTTTTGTTCTACTATTTGTACATGGCGTTGTTCCGTTTGTTCACCCTCATGATAAGGCGTTGTTATTATCATCATTCGCCGTGGTTTCGGTTTGCATGCAAAGTTGATGACTATTATTATAAGTTTTATCCGGAAGAACTTGCTGCCAAACTTGAGCGTGAACGTAGCGCAAGACGTATATATATCAGCGACAAAGTAAAGAAAACTTCGTATTACAAAGATAAAGTAAATACGCAGGTAAATACATATTTGGGTAACAGCGCGACTTCAACAACTGACCCTATCGGAGAGATTGTAAAAGATACCGAACTTGACCTTTCTGGCAAAGGATTGGGTAAGTTTTAACAAAACACGGTGCAGAAAAACTGCACCGTGTTTTGTTATATTATTTTGCAAACCCAATAAATAACCCCATAAATCACACTCGCGACTGTGCCGTAGACGATGACGGGGCCTGCGATGGTGAACATATTAGCACCTACCCCTAATATGAAACCCTCTGCTGCTGTCAATATAGGACACAGTGGCTTTGCAAAAACATTTACATTAAAACAGTGGCGTGGTATAATAGAACAAAATGAGGTGGAAAACAATGTTTGTCTTTGCTTTTATTTTATATGCAATTGCAATAAGCTTTATTGCAAACAGCTATGCTTTGGTTCAGCAAGAACCGCAAAGCTTGTTTGTTTTAATACCTGTTTTTCTTTTTATAAATATTTTTGCAGGTTGTTTATTATTAAAAACGAAAAGAAAATCTCTTAAAATTTGCTGTCACGGTACAGTGCTGTTACTTTCGTTTTACATATCTATAATTGTATCGGTTATTTGTCAAATTGTTATAGCAATAAAGACGATTCCAAACGATTATATGTTATTTGTTTGGAGTCTGGTATTTTGCATTTGTGTTAATTTCGTTATTTTTTGGAACGGAATTATATGTGTATATCTAACGTCAACACAATTAGGCATTAAAATAAGGGTTGTTGGTATCATTTGCGGGATGATACCAATAGTGAATTTAGTTGCTCTGTTTTTTATAATTAAAACCACTATTACAGAATGTTTGGTCGAATCAAAAAAGGAAAAAATCAACAAGCAACGGCATGATTTAAAAATTTGCTCCACAAAATATCCTATTCTATTAGTTCACGGTGTCTTTTTCCGTGATACAAAATACTTCAATTATTGGGGAAGAATACCCGCCGAATTGGAAACAAACGGTGCAACAATATTTTACGGCAATCACCATTCTGCTTCATCGGTGGCTGACAGTGCCGCTGAATTAAAATCACGCATCACAGAAATACTTTCTGAAACAGGGGCGAAAAAACTAAATATAATCGCTCATTCTAAAGGTGGTCTTGACTGCCGTTATGCAATTTCAAAGCTTGGCATCAGCGACAAAGTTGCTTCCCTCACCACAATAAACACCCCGCACAATGGGTGCTTGTTTGCTGATTATCTGCTAAGTAAAATACCGGCATCCACAAAAAATAAGGTGGCAGACACCTATAATTCAACACTTAGAAAGTTTGGCGAGTCAAATCCTGATTTTCTCGCTGCGGTTAACGATTTAACCAACAACCATTGCAAGAAACTAAACTTTGAATTATCAACACCGAAAGATGTTTTTTGTCAAAGTGTTGGTTCAGTACTAGCAAAAGCTACAAACGGTAAATTTCCTCTAAATCTTTCATACCATTTGGTTAAATATTTTAGCGGCGAAAATGACGGTCTTGTAGATGAAACATCGTTTAAATGGGGAGAAAATTATATTCTTTTAAGGTCAACCGAAAAACGAGGTATTTCTCACGGCGATATGATTGACCTTAATAGACAAAATTTCAAAGGGTTTGATGTGAGAGAATTTTATGTAAATTTAGTAAGTGACCTAAAAAACAAAGGTTTCTAACGAAAAAGGCTTGACCGATTTGGTCGAGCCTTTTTTGCGGACAGTCGAGGACGCCTGTCCCTACATTAAATTGCTTATCCAATAAATCAAACCATACACCACGCTTGCCACGGTACCGTATGCGATTACCGGTCCTGCGATTTTAAACATATTGGCGCCTACGCCTAAGACAAACCCTTCGTTTTTGAATTCTATTGCAGGCGCTGTTACGGCATTTGAAAAGCCCGTTATGGGAACGAGTGTA
>JAZNFF010000042.1:0-2764 GCA_045588995.1 Acutalibacteraceae bacterium | reverse complement strand
TTATTCTTATCTTTATTCTTTCCCTCATAGTACTCGATTTCTTCATATTCTTCTACGGTTTCCACCGAGGAAGAAGGGGTTGGAATCAGTTTGCAAGAGCAAAGAGAAATGCACATCACAACTGCCATTAAAAAAGATACTGCTTTTTTCATTCTTTCATCTCCTTAAAAAACGGGTTATTAACATTTTCTGTTGATAACATTATAGCACCCCCCCCCGAAATTTGTCAAGGAAGTTTGCCAAATTTATCAAATTTATTATACCATATTATTCATCCGTATTAAATAAGATATATCAATAGGATATAAAAAATTTAACGGGCGGTAAAACCGCCCGTTATTTTACTTATTTCTTCTTGGGTCTTTTGATTTTGTTAAGCTTCTTATTAAGGTCTAAAAGTTCTTCCTTAGTAAACTTAACATCCATCATTCCGCCCATAAGGGTGAAGAGACGAAGTACTGTGAAGCCGCCCATCATACTCATCATTTCGGGACCAATTTCAAAGCCCATGGCTTCCATCTTGCCTTCTTTTCCGTCTTTGCCCTTCTTGCCGCCCATAAGCTTACCTACAAGGCCCATAAATATCATCTTACCCTGAATGGTAGAGATAACATCGCTCATCTTATCGTTAAGGGATAAGTAACCTTCGGGAGCATCAATATCAAACCAGTTAAGGATTGCGCCCTTTTCTTTTAGGCGATATTCCTCATTGAAGGTATCAACCTTACGGATAACACTCTTATCGGTAAGGTCGCCTGCCTTGGCAACAAGTTCGGTTTCGCCCATATTCTTAACTTCAAAATAGAAGAAATGGTCATCACAGGTTTTAGCGCCTAAACTTTCGCCGTTTGCGAAAAGTTCAACCGTTGGCTGATTTGAATATACCGTAACCTTGGTTACATCTTCAACTCTATCAACATAACGCTTGCCGCAGATATGAACGAAAGGTTCATCGCTGAGCCACGCTTTATATGCATAGAAGGCATCCTTCTTATACTTACGGTCGAAGGTTACAAGTCCCTTATGATTCTGACCGTTCTCGCCGCCTTCGTTACGGGCATCTGCGCCGAAATCGAACATATTCCAAACGTGAGTTGCCCACATATATTTACGGGTGAAGAGCTGCTTGATGAGTTCTTCATGGTAATATGCCTGATATTCCTCGGTATAGTCACCCTGCATTGGGTTTGAAGTATGCCAATTGAGCGCTTCGCAACCATACTCACTGCATCCGATAGGAATATTCGGATGAGTCTTATGGAAGTTATCGAACCAAGGGCCGTTCATATCGGTTTCGCCGCCGTACCAACCAAAGTAATGGTTATAGGAAACAACATCGGGAATCTGAAGATATGGGTCATCAATCTTGCACATAGAAACCGCGGCAATGGTTGTAAGACGGGTTTTATCCATCTCGTGACACATATCGTTAAGAATTCTATGATTTTCCAGTAAATCTTCATCGCTTCCGCCGATGCCGATTTCATTGGAAAGTCCCCAAACCACGATAGAGGGGTGGTTATAATTCTGGGTGATGAGTTCCTTCATCTGAGAAATGGTATTTTCTCTACCGGTAGGCATATGCTTTGAAATATAGGGAATTTCCGCCCAGATTACGAGACCCTTTTCATCGCAAAGGTCATAGAAATACTGATCGTGCTGATAGTGAGCGAGGCGGATGGTGGTAGCGCCGACTTCGCAGATAAGCTCAATATCTTCTTCGTGGTCTTCGGGTGATAAAGCGTTACCCTTGCCCCATCTGTCTTGATGGCGGGATACGCCGCGAAGGGCATATTCTTCACCGTTAAGGATAAATCCGTTATCGGGGTCAATCTTAAAGGTGCGGCAACCGAAACGGGAAGAAACGGTATCTAAAACTACGCCGTCGCTAATAAGTTCTGCCTTAGCAGTATAAAGATAGGGATCCTTGCGGCCGTTCCAAAGATGAACAGCGGGGATATTTAAAACTACCTTTGTATCGGCGGCAGTGGTTTCGGCAACGATATTGCCTTCCTTATCTTCGATTGCATAATGGATTTCCTGACCGATTTCTCCGCCGCTTACATAGGTTTCGATTTCAACATCGGCATTTTCACCCTTAATTTCGGGGGTGATTTTTATACCGGGTGTGCCATAGTAATCCAAATCAAAATGAGATTTATTTACGCAGATGATATTAACATCTCTATAAAGTCCGCCATAAAAAGTAAAGTCGGCCATCTGGGGATAAACGGTTTCATTAGGTGAGTTATCCACCACAATAACGAGCATATTAAGAGCAGAAAGGTGCTCGGTAATATTTACTCTCCAAGTAGAATAACCGCCATCGTGATGGGCAAGTTTCTCGCCGTTTAAATAAACATCGGCGGAAGAATTGGCGCCCTTGATTTCTAAATAATAAAGGTCGCTTTCGGGCAAATCCTGTTTTGAAAAACTCTTGGCATAGTATGCGGTGCCGCGGAAATAATCGTTATCTCCATCCTGACCGTCGATAGCATTCCAAGAATGAGGTAAATTCACAAAGTTCCATTTTTTATCAATAACGGTTGGAACTGCCTGCGCCTCTTTGGAAAAGGCCCATTTGCTATTAAAGTTTATAACTGTTCTCATAATTTCCTCCGTAGAAAGATTTGTAACTATTGTAACTTAAAATTTAAACAGATTTGTAAATTAGCTGTAAATTTCTTATTACAAATATCACCCCGCCGAAAATCGACAGGGTGATACGGCTTTTATTTATTCGGCAACTGTTTCAACATTAGCG
>JAZNFF010000041.1:0-30591 GCA_045588995.1 Acutalibacteraceae bacterium | reverse complement strand
ACTAAAAACAAAACTGACACCACTTGAAAAGCGATGTCAGTATGTTACTTGAAATTTAATATAACCTACCATGGGGGCTTTTTGTACTGTCTGCACAAATTGGGGCAGTTCATAAAGTCAGGGGTTATTTTTTTACACATTATCTTCTCTGTATTTAGTTGGTGATACACCGCAAAATGTTTTAAATTGTCTTATAAAATGAGTGGTATTATTGTAACCTAAATTTTCTGCTATTGTATTAATGCTCTCATCGCTTAACAATAAGGTTTCCTTGGCGCTTTCCATTCGGGCGCATATTAAATCATCTATAGGTGAATTACCGAATGTTTGCTTATAAACCGTAAAAAATCTTGATTTGCTCAAACCAACACTTTGAGCCAATTCTTCAACATTCCATTGCTTTTCAATATTTAAAAACATTTCAAGACGAATTCTATCCAATCTTTTATAAAGATTTTTATCTATTTTTGAAATACTTTCTCCCGAAATTGCTCGGTAAAGTTTTATAAATAACTCTGTTTCTTTCGCCTTAATTAATTCCTCACTGTATGATTTGGGTGATAAAAATTCATTTTCAATTGTTCTTATAGTTTTAGTTATAAAATCGCCGTCCTGAATATTATAGATTTTATCAAATTCCAATCCAAATTTTGTAACCTCATCTTCAGTATCCAATGAAAAATGAAACCAATTATGTTTTAACGGTTCCCTACTTAAGAAACTATGGTGGGTTGTTGGTCTGAAAATTATAACAGAATTTGGTTGAGTAACACAAACACCGTTATTATAAGAAATTTCAACCGAATTAAAAAAATGCAAAAAAATATAATCCTTATTAGAACGACTTCTATTTAGAAAAAATCCCGCTTTTTCAGGCCAACTATGACGGATATTTAAAATTTTCATATATTCATCACCCAATTTATTATATAATTCACAGTAGTATATGTCAATAAATATAAAACAAAATGCTATTGAATAAAGGATTTTTCTGTTTATAATAAGAATATGGAGGAGATTATATGATATATAGAAATGAATATCCGCGTCCGCAATTTGTAAGAGAAAATTGGTTAAATCTTAACGGTGAATGGGATTTTACTATAGATAACGCACTTTGCGGAGAGGCCAAAAAATTCAATGATGCCACAGAATTTGATATGAAAATCAATGTCCCCTTCTGCCCCGAATCCAAACTTTCGGGCATTGGGCATAAGGATTTTATGAATGGCGTTTGGTATACAAGAACGGTATCTCTACCGGATGTATGGCTTGAAAATGACCGACGCACTTTTATTAACATCGGTGCTTGTGATTATATCACAAAAGTGTATGTAAACGGCAAACCCGTGGGTACTCATCGCGGAGGATATGTTAGTTTTTCCTTTGAAATAACCGAGCATCTAATAAGCGGCGAAAATCGCATTACCATTTTTGCCCGAGATGATTCCCGACTTTCCCATATTCCTTCAGGAAAGCAAAGCCCACAATTTAATTCTTTTGGTTGCTTTTATACAAGAACAACGGGCATCTGGCAGACCGTATGGCTTGAAAACACTCCATCCGCCTACATTAAAAAGGTTAAAATGACGCCAGATTTAGACGATAAATCGTTACATATTTCTGCAAATACCGTTGGCGCAGAAAATATGACACTAACCGCAACTGCATATTTTGACGGCAAGGAAATGGGAAGTAAAACAGTAAAAATCGCTTGGAATAGTGTTAGCTTTACCCTTGCTCTTGATGAACTCTATCTTTGGGATACTGAAAATCCGAACCTGTATGATATAATTTTCACTTTAGGCGAAGATAAAGTTGAGAGTTATTTCGGTATGCGAGAAATTGCTTTTAGTGATTACAAAACATATCTGAACGGAAAATCTATTTTCCAGCGTCTGATTCTCGACCAAGGATTTTATCCCGATGGCATCTATACCGCACCAAACGAAGAAGAACTTATTAATGATATTAAACGCTCTATGAATATGGGTTATAACGGCGCGCGACTTCACGAAAAGGTGTTTGAGCCCTTGTTTTTATATCATTGTGACCGCTTAGGTTATCTCGTTTGGGGTGAATATCCAAACTGGGGACTTGATACCTCAAAGGATTCTGTATATAAAAATTGCATTAACGAGTGGCTCGAAGAATTAGAAAGAGATTATAACCACCCATCCATAATTGGTTGGTGCCCGTTTAATGAGACCTCCAAAAACACGGACCCTGAATTATCCCTCTTATTATATAACTTAACAAAGGCCTACGACCCCACAAGATTATTCATTGATAATTCGGGTTGGTATCATATCAAAGGCACTTACGATATGTTTGATGTTCACGATTATGAAGACAGACCCGATGTGTTTAAAGAAAAATATCTTCCACTTGCAGAAGGAAATCCCGCTAGATATATGAGCGACAACGATAATGGTTTTCGCATTATTAAAGAATCCGATGAAATCTGTTTTGTCAGTGAATTTGGCGGCATTGGGTTAAAACTTGATAGAAACGACAACTCAAGTTGGGGTTACGGCGCTTCGCCCGAAAGCGAAGAAGCTTTTATCCAAAGATATAAAGGGTGCGTTGATGCATTACTTGACAATCCGCACATTTGCGCTTTCTGTTACACACAACTTACCGATGTTGAACAAGAAAAAAACGGACTTTATACCTACGATAGACATCCAAAAATAAGTCCCGAAATCATTAAAACTATAACTTCGCGAAAGGCCGCAGTTGAAGATTAAAAAAATTAACCCGACAGAAATCTCTGTCGGGTTATAATTATATATGAAAATGTATGGGTATACCGTTTTTCATCCTTATTATCTGTTCGCCTTGGATAAGGGGCAAAAAATATTCAACTGCGCCATCAAGAACATTGTTTCCTTTCTCGTTTATCCATTCTTTAGGGAAAAATCTTTCCTTGTTGGCAATATCCGAGGCATCAACCGAATCAACAATAACAGTATATGGCGTATTCGATAACCGTTTGAAAATCATAACCTTACCGCTTTCGCCGTTAATCGCAAATTCTACCGCTTTTGCGCCTATAATCTCCGCCTCATCAATATCGGTTTTAGAACTAATATGTGAAGAACAACGTTGCATAACATTAAGTTCTATGGACCTAACTTTACAACCAATTCTTTCTCGAACAATTCCCTCTAATACCTTACCTATGCCGCTTAAAGCTTCATGACCGAAAGAATCAATTTCGCCACTACCATAATTAGCGTCAGAATTTGCCCTTTCTAGTTTGACACCCTCAGATACTGCGATTACAACTGCCTTATGCACCTGCTTTGCCTCTTTAACATCGGCAATAAACTTTTCTTCTGTTAAGGCATTTTCAGGCAAATATATCAAATGCGGCGCGATTTCACCATTAGCACGAAGAGTGCAAGAAGATGCCGTAAGCCATCCCGCGTGCCTACCCATAACTTCAACAATAGTTACAGAATCGACGCTATAAACCGAAGAATCACGGATAATCTCTTGCATCGTGGCTGCAACGTATTTAGCGGCGGAGCCAAAACCTGGAGTATGGTCGGTATATTCGAGGTCATTATCAATAGTTTTGGGTATTCCGATAACCTTAATATCTATATTATTAACACTGAAATACTCTGAAAGTTTAGCAACAGTATCCATAGAATCATTACCACCAATATAGAAAAATGCGCCAATTCCGTGTTTTAAAAGGCACTTGGTAATTTTTCTATAAACTTTGTCATCCTTATTTTCATCGGGCAACTTATATCTGCAGGATCCGAGGCAAGTAGATGGAGTTTGGCGAATTAATTCTATATCATCATCGGTTTTAATGGCGTTATTGAGGTTAATGAAATTATCGTTTATGACACCTTCAATACCATTAATGGCGCCAAAAATATGGTCTATGGCTTTCTCTTTCAGTCCTTGACGAAACACACCTAAAAGAGATGCATTTATAGCACATGTAGGACCGCCTGACTGTGCAACGGCAATATTCATTTATTAAACTCCTTCCAGATTAAACTTGGGTATATATTCGGTGGAAGAGCTTGCCTTTTCCTGAATATAACAGTTTTTAAAATTGCTTTCACAAATAGCGGAAATAACTTTTTCGTATTCCCGCTTGGTAATTTTTCGGTTGATTTCGGGATAATTTTCACAAGCCGACATAGGCGTATACTGACTCATAATGCTAAAATACGCATTGGGCGTATTTTCCTTCACCCAGTTAAAGATACTTATTGCATCATTTGTACCTTGTGGCAACAATAAATGTCTAATTATAAGGCCTTTCTTCATAATATTATCGGAAAAGTCGCATCCGCCAACCTGTCTATAAGTTTCTTTAATAGCATCAATAGCAACTATTGGATAATTCTTAGCGCCGGAATATTTCTGCGCCTTATCCTCTTTTATATACTTAAAATCCATAAGATATATATCGATATAACCTTCAAGGAATTTTAGCGTATCAACACTATCATAACCACCTGAATTATAAATAATTGGTATATTGGGTCGATAAATATCAAGCGCTTTTTTAATGGCATAAACATAGTGCGAAGGTGTAACAAGGTTTATATTATGTGCCCCTGAATTTTCTAATTCCTTAAAAATTTCTGCAAGGCGCTCATAAGATATTGTTTTTCCTATTATATTTCGGCTTACATCGTGATTTTGACAGTAAACACAATTAAGAGAACATCCGCTAAAGAAAACCGTACCCGAACCCTTAGAACCGCTTATACAAGGTTCTTCCCAAAAATGAAGGGCTGCCCTTGCAATTTTTGGCAAAAGCGGTGCCTTACAAAATCCACCAATATTTTGGCTTTCGCTTCTTGCGGCGTTACATTTTCTCGGACACAGATTGCAATTCATCCTTATTTTCTCCGACCTTTTGCCTTTGCTTAATTTCGCATATTTTCTTCTTCACAACTACGCTATCATAAAGTTTTTTAAAAGAAACTCTACCAGAAAACTTTCTATCGCAATGTTTACAAGTGAAATCCGCTAAAAACCAATGATTTTTATATTGCCATTTCCCAATTCTTTTGGTAGAACTACCGCAAACATCACAATTAAAACGAAGTTGCCTTCTATTAATTTCTCTGCTTCTTATATTGTTTATATATGTCGGTTTAAATAGCAATCTTTTATAAAATTCGGGATTTTTTGTATCCTTAATCAATTCTTCAAATCGTTTTTTATTATAATATTTCTTTATAAGAGCCGCGCATACCAAACTATCATCCTTGGCTGTATGCAAATCAAATTCATCAATAGTAATTCCGAGAAGTTCTGCAGCTTTGCCGAGTGCAACTTGAGAATTAATTTCGAATCCCAAGCCGCGCATTTCATTTTGAATATAACTCTGCAAATCGAGATATTTTTCAATATGGAACTTAACACCTTTCATTAAATGTTTCTCGTTTTCCATAATTGAAAATAGGTCGGAATTACTCCAAGTCATAGTAACGGTATCGGTACCTGCCCACTCATTATACATAGTCACCGCT
This sequence comes from Acutalibacteraceae bacterium, assembly GCA_045588995.1. Classification (GTDB taxonomy): domain Bacteria; phylum Bacillota; class Clostridia; order Oscillospirales; family Acutalibacteraceae; genus UBA737. Next base: position 25,075 of record JAZNFF010000041.1, on the reverse strand, counting down.
TTTTCGAGCGGTATTCCCGCCCTCATATCTTGAGTGGTTATGCCAGTTAATGCGGTAAATCTTCCAGATACCTTCTTTGAAAAAGAGGAACAAACCGTTTTCTCAAAGGTATCTACTATTTCAAAATTTTCATTTAATTTTACTGCGCCGATCTGAATTATCTGATTAATAAATCGGGATATCCGAGGGCAATATGCCCCATCCCATTCCATATCAAGTATAATATAAGTCATTAGCGATTCTTAGCCTCGAATTTCATCCTTTGTTCTTTTCCTAGAATTTTCTTTCTTAAGCGAATGTTTTCGGGGGTAATTTCAACGAGTTCGTCATCCTTGATAAATTCCAATGATTGTTCCAAGCTCAAAATCGAATGAGGAACTAGTCGAAGGGCATCATCTGAACCGGAAGCTCTTGTATTAGTCATCTGCTTGCGTTTGCAAACATTACAAACAATATCTTCGTTTTTCGGGTTTTCGCCCACTATCATACCTTCGTAAACGGGAGTACCGGGTCCTATGAATAACCTACCGCGGCTTTGGGTATTAAAAAGTCCATAACCGGTGGCTTCTCCGGTTTCATGCGCAACGATAGAACCAGTATTCCTCTGCTCAATATCGCCTTTATATTCTTCATATCCGTTAAAAATATGATTCATAATGCCATTACCGTTGGTATCGGTTAAAAACTGTGAACGATAACCGAGAAGACCTCTAGCGGGAATTAAAAACTCAAGATGAGTGTTTCCGCCATCTCTCGTACCCATATTGCGAAGTTCGGCGTGTCTCGTACCTAAACGCTCCATAACAACACCAACATAACTTTCGGGAACTTCTATCATCAAAAGTTCAATGGGCTCTAAAAGGTTTCCGTTTTCATCCCGCTTATATATAACTGCCGGAGGCGAAACTTGGAACTCATAACCTTGGCGTCGCATAGTTTCTATGAGTATCGAAAGGTGCAGCTCTCCGCGGCCAGAGACCTTAAAAGTATCCGCGCTATCTGTTTCTTCGACCCTTAAACTTACATTAGTCATAACCTCTTTAAAAAGTCGCTCACGAAGATTTCTGGAAGTTACAAATTTACCGTCTTGTCCTGCAAAAGGAGAATTATTAACCATAAAATTCATTGACAAAGTCGGCTCATCAATTTTAACAAACGGCAGTGGCTCAATACATTCCGTATCGCAAGCAGTTTCTCCTATTTCAAGTTGACTGATACCCGCTACTTGAATGATATCTCCAATGGAAGCCGATTCAACCTCGGTTCTTTTAAGACCTTTTTGCATAAAGAGTTTGCCGATTTTTACATTAGAAGATGTTCCGTCTTTATGACAAAGAGTAACGGTTTGTCCCACCTTTACGGTGCCTCTAACAACCCTTCCCACACCAATTCTTCCGAGATAATCATCATATTCAATATTACTAAAAAGAATCTGCAAAGGCGCGTTTTTATCACCTTCAGGAGCTTCAATTTCTTTTACAATTTCTTCGAATAAAGGTTGCATATCAATGCCCTTTTTATCAGGAGAGTATGTTGCATAACCATCTCTTCCCGAAGCAAAAACAACGGGAAATTCTATTTGGTCATCATCGGCGCCAAGTTCTATAAACAAATCAAGAACTTCATCAACAACTTCGTGAGGTCTTGCCATAGGTCGATCAATTTTATTAATAACAACAACGGCTTTTTTACCGAGTGCCAATGCTTTTTTCAGTACGAATCTGGTTTGAGGCATACAACCCTCAAAGGCATCTACGAGCAGTAAAACACCATCAACCATCTGAAGAATTCTTTCAACTTCACCGCCAAAATCTGCGTGACCCGGGGTATCGATAATATTTATTTTAATATCTTTATAAACGACGCTTGTGTTTTTAGAGAGTATAGTTATACCTCTTTCTCTTTCAAGGTCATTTGAATCCATTACCCTTTCATCAACGGCTTCATTATCTCTAAATGTGCCGCTTTGCTTAAGCATCTGGTCAACAAGAGTAGTTTTTCCGTGATCAACGTGGGCAATTATGGCAACATTTCTTAAATTTTCGATTTTCTCCAGCATTATCTGATTTCCTTTCGTAAAGGGCTGCATAGCAAATGCCGTTCAGCAGAACGGCATTATTACTATTGTTGAGTATAATTGTATGTGGGAACGATATCAGCAACCAACTGCCTGATATCCGCGTTCTCATCATACATCTGAGCATACATTTTTTCCAAAGTATTTTGAAGTTTGGCTTCATCTAACTCTATAGGTTGTCCAATATAAATAAGTCGATTATCGGTCTTTGTAAGGCCTTCTTCCGACATTAACATTTCTTCGTAAAGTTTTTCACCGGGGCGAAGACCTGTAAACTCAATCTTAATATCCTTATATGGAACGAAACCTGAAAGTTTAATTAAATTTTCAGCCAAATCGACTATCTTCATCGGTTTGCCCATATCAAGCACAAAAATCTCTCCGCCTTTTGCAGACGCTCCTGCCTGAAGCACCAATGAAACCGCTTCGGGAATGGTCATGAAATATCTGATAATTTCGGGATCTGTAACGGTAACGGGTCCACCGTTCGCAATCTGCTTTTTAAATAGCGGAATAACACTTCCGTTACTTCCAAGAACATTACCAAATCTAACGGCAACAAATTCGGTTTTTGAATGATTGTTAAAGGACTGAACAATCATTTCGCAAATACGCTTACTAGCGCCCATAATATTCGTTGGATTAACCGCTTTATCGGTGGAAATAAGAACGAATTTTTTAGCGCCGTATTTATCTGCGTAGAAAGCCGTGTTAGCAGTACCAAACACATTATTCTTTATAGATTCATTCGGATTAAACTCCATCAAAGGAACATGTTTATGAGCCGCAGCGTGATAAACCAAATCGGGTTTATACTTCTTAAATACATTTTCGAGACGCTCTTTATCTCTAACGGAACCGATGAGAGTTACCAGATCCAGCTTGGGATAACTATCCAGAAGTTCGTTTTGAATATCATAGGCATTATTTTCATAGATATCAAAAATGATAAGTTTATTTGGATTATGCGCCGCTATCTGACGGCAAAGTTCACTACCTATGGAGCCGCCTCCACCCGTTATAAGAACGGTTTTACCTTCAACATAATCCATCACCGAAGACACATTAATATCAATAGTATCTCTTCCGAGAAGATCTTCAATTTCAACCCTTCTGACCGAAGAAATTCCTACTCTTCTATCGGTAAGCAATTGGTATATAGATGGAACAACGCGAATTTCGCATTGAGTTTTTTGACATATTTTCAAAATTTCTGCTTTACGGTCACTGGGACAAGCAGGAATAGAAAATACTATCATATCAATATCATATTTTTTAGCGGATTCTATAATTTTTTCGCATCCACCAACTATTTTAACACCGTCAATATATTTTTCCCATTTATACGGATTATCATCGATTACGCATTTAACGGTACAGTTAGCAAAGTTTTTACTGGTGTTAATATCATTTATTAGTTCACTTCCTGCAAAACCTGCACCAATGATCATAATATTACCTGAAAGCAAGGACTCGTTAGTGCTTTTCTTAATGATTTTGCGGCGATATTTAACATAGATTCTACTGCAAGATATTAAACCACAACTGAAAACCGTAATAACAAAAAATGTAGATTTAGGGAAAGAATAACCTGCCCAAACAGAGTGCTGTACCACAAATACTACCAATACCGAAACAATATTTGAGATAAAAATTCTTATGTAATCCTTAATACCTGAATAACGCCAAAGTATATTATATACTTTGAAGATATAAAGCAAAACAAAATTAACAAGGGCAAAAACGATGGATGAATATATAATTCTGTTTATATCAGTGGTTGCCCAATCACCAAGAAATATAATGGAAGCCGGAACAGAAAGAAAAGATGCAAGTAAATCAAATAGTATATATATGACTAATCTACTGTATCTGCTCTTCAACCGAAATCACCTCTATACAAATTAATTATTAAATATATAATAATATATTTAGTACCAAAAAGCAACAGGAATTATTTTCAAAGGCGGCTTTGAAAACAACAGAAAACTAACGTCAATTTTCGGACAAATTACCGTTAGATGCCGCCTTCAAATATGCATTGATGAAGCCATCTAAATCTCCATCCATTACTGCATTGATATTGCCATATTCAAAATTTGTTCTATGATCCTTTGCAAGTGTATACGGCATAAACACATAAGACCTGATTTGAGAGCCCCAAGCAATTTCCTTTTGAACACCTTTAATATCCTCTATTTTTTCAAGATGTTCCCTTTCTTTTATCTCTAAAAGTTTGGATTTTAGCATCTTCATTGCCTGATCTTTATTTTGGAACTGGCTGCGCTCATTTTGACAAGCAACGACTATACCCGTAGGAATATGTGTTAAACGAACTGCGGAAGAAGTTTTATTAATATGCTGACCGCCCGCTCCGGAAGAACGGAAAACATCCATTTTTATATCTTCATCGCGAATTTCGATATCAATATCATCACTGATTTCAGGCATTACTTCTATAGATGCAAATGATGTATGTCTTCTCCCCGAAGCATCGAATGGAGAAACTCTGACAAGTCGGTGAACACCTGATTCACTCTTCAAATAACCATAGGCGTTTTCACCTTCAATAAGCATGGTCGCATTTTTAAGTCCCGCTTCATCACCGTCAAGAAAATCCAGCACCTTAACGGTAAATCCGTGGCGTTCGCTCCATCTGGTGTACATACGCACAAGCATCTGCACCCAGTCCATCGCTTCGGTACCACCGGCACCCGCATGAAACGTGAGAATAACATTATTTCCGTCATATTCGCCGGTAAGTAATGTACCAAGCGTTAAGGATGCCAAATCTTTTTCAAGTTCATCTATGGATGAGGTGATTTCTTCAACGAGGGAAAGATCCCCTTCCTCATCGCCCATCTCTATGAGCACAAGTAAATCCTCATAGGAGGATGATAATTTATCGTAACCCTCAACCTTGTTTTTCAATTTTCCTGTTTTTTGCAAAACTGCTTGAGAGCCCTCGGGATCGTCCCAGAATCCTGGGGCCGCTGATTTTAGTTCAAGTTCTTCAATTTCCCTTTTAAGTCGCTCATAACCTATAGCGTCACGAAGACCTTTAATTTCGTCCTCATTAGCGATAAGGCGCAGTTTTAACTGTTCAAATTCAAGCATCGATTTCCTCCGAAATTTCATTTAGTAAGCACATAAGCATGCCACTCTTCACGGGTAAGATTTTGGATAATCGTAAATCCGTGTTCTGTAGCAGAACGCTCGATTTCTTCTGCTCTTATATCAATAATGCCCGATATAATTAAAATACCGTCATCCTTCATAAAATCGCCGATATTATCAAACAGGCGAATAATTACATCTGCAACTATATTAGCGCAAACAACATCATATTTACCACTGATTTTATCAGCCAAATCACCCACGATAAATTCAGTTCCTTGGGACACATTATTGCTACGGGCATTTTCATTGGCAGTTTCTACGGAAAGAGCATCAATATCAACGCCAATAGCCGATCTTGCGCCTAAAAGCATAGCGGCAATGGCAAGAATTCCGCTGCCGGTACCAACATCAAGTACGCTATGTTCGCTGCTGATTTTATCCTCAAGAATCTCAAGGCAAAGTGAAGTAGTAGCGTGTGTACCGGTACCGAAAGCGGCGCCAGGGTCAAGTTTTATTACCGTTCTGTTATCCTTGTTATCGTATTTTTCCCAGCTGGGACAAACGGCTAATTTATCGCCGATTTCGAATGCCTTGAAATATTTTTTCCAATTTTCGTTCCAGTTACTGTCATCAACGGTTTCGCTATCCAAATTGAAATTAATACCGCACACAGTCATTCGTTCTTTTAAAAACGACAGTACTTCCACCGCATTATCACTATCCGGAATATAAAGATGTATGATAGATTTGGTTCTATCTTTATTGACAAGTTCTTCATCAATAAGATCGATATGCGCAATCTCCAAGGCATCTTGTTCAAGATTTGAATAATCCTCAATGTAGATGCCGTAAGGCACCGTCATATTCGCAATAGCGGCCGCTTCATCAACCTGTTCGGTTGGCACCGTTGCTTTAATTTCTGTCCAATCCATAATTGCTCCTAAATTTTAAAATGCTTTTTTAAATCATCTCGGTCAGCGAAAACGGTTCCTTGAACCATACCGTTTCTTCCACCGCCGCGAATTTCTAAATTTTTCTTTAACAATGAGAAAAATTCATTGAGTTCATCTTCTTCTCCGCAAATGGCAAAATTATAACCCGCTTCGTTTTTGGAAAATGCACCGCAAATTTTATTGTGAGTTTTATGTAAACCATCCGCGAGAATCTGCAACTCTTTGATTTCAAAATCCTCAACAATAATAGCGTTAAGGTTAGAATCAAATTGGCCTATTATAAACTCGATAAGTTTTCCGTTGAGTTTTGAAATCTTATATTTTTCTTCGCTTAATTTATTCTGAAGTTGAGAAACTGCATCGGCAATATTATCTTGTTTCGCGGCTAATAAAGCAGAAATTTTTACGGTGTTTTCATAACGGCTACGATAATCCGAAAGTGCGAAGTCGCCACACTTCATATATATGCGGATGCCACCGCGAAGCTTTTCAAAATCAAGCAGTTTGATAATACCGATTTCCCCCGCTTCGTTTACGTGGGGTGCGCAACAAGCACAAATATCCGTATTTTCAATTTCTACTATCCTAATATCGCCCAATAACTCTTTTTTGCTGCGATAATCAAGGGAATCCAATTCACTTTCACTTGGATAATATGCCTTAAATTTTACATTTTCCCAGATTTTCCGATTTGCTTCATATTCAATTTCATCAAGTTGTTCTCTGTTCAAAATGCCATTAAAATCAAGAGTTACAAAATCTTCGCCCAGATGAAATCCAACATTATCAAATCCAAATTTTTTATTAATTATTCCCGAAACAATATGTTCACCCGAATGGTTTTGCATAAACGCAAAACGGCGCCTGCCGTCAATAGCACAGGAAACCTCACCACCGGATATTGGTGATTTAGAACGGTGGTAAATTATATTTCCCTCAATAAAAACATAATCTACAAAAACATCGCCAATAAAACCTATATCCGATGCTTGTCCGCCGCCCTCAGGGAAAAACGCCGTGCGATCTAATACAGTAAGGTAATAATCATCACATTTTTCCACCGAAATCACTTTTGCGGTAAATTCAAATAAATGGGAATCCGATTCGTATAATTTCTCCGTCATTTACCTAATTTCTCCTGAACGATATAGGCCGCTTTATATATATCTCCGCCGCCCATTGTTATGACTAAATCACCGTTTTGGGCGGTTTTAATAATGCAGTCGGCAATGTTTTCAAATCCGTCAACAACTATAGCATCGTTTAATTCTTTTGCTAAATCTTCCGAATAAATATTATATGAATTTACTTCACGAGAACCCATAATGGGTGTTAAGATAACCTTATCCGCAACCGAAAGCGCCTTTATGAAATCGTCTTTTAAAAGTGCGGTGCGGGAAAATGTGAAAGGTTGAAAAACCGCGATGACTCTATTATACTTAAGTTCTTTCGCCGCCTTTAATGTTGCATCTATTTCGGTAGGATGATGAGCGTAATCATCAGCAAGTGTAAATCCGTTATACTCGCCTAAAAATTCAAAACGTCTGCCTGCTCCGGTAAAACTTTTAACTGCTTCGGCTATACCATCGGCTTCAACGCCCAAATGGGAGCAAACAGCAAATGCCGCAAGCCCGTTTAAAACATTATGTTTACCCGGAATATGCATATCGAGATGTCCGCATTTTACGCCATTTTTAATAACATCAAATGAAAATCCATATTTGCCGCTTTGAATATTATCGGCATAAAAATCGTTTTGATTGCCAAAGCCAAAGGTTATTTTTTTGGCGGCGGTACCATTGGCGGCTTTTAATGCCAATTCATCATCACCATTTACAAAGCAAAGCGATGACATATCGATAAATTTGCCAAAGGAGGCAGCAAGATTATCCATAGTTTTAAAATAATCAAGATGATCGTTATCAACATTTAAAAGAACCGAAACATCGGGGCTCATCTGCAAAAAAGTATCAACAAATTCACAGGCCTCGCAAATTAAGGTTTCGGATTTGCCGGTAACACCGTTCGAATTAACAAGCGGCAACTTGCCGCCTATAACTGCATTAGGGTTTTTCTTGTTTAAAATAAGAATATGTGTTATCATAGAGGTAACGGTGGTTTTACCGTGAGTTCCGCATACGCCGATAACATTATCATAATGTCTTGTTAATGCGCCTAAAAGATGAGAGCGTTCCATTGTAGGAATACCCATTTTTTTAGCAGCAACAAGTTCCGGATTATCTTCCGAAATTGCGGCCGAATAAACAATCAATTCCGCACCTTTAATATTTTCAGCGCTATGGCCCATATAAACAGTTGCGCCCATATTTCTAACTCTTTTTAGGGGATCACTCTCATTGTTATCAGAACCTGAAAGTTTGTAACCCTTGGCATTTAGTATTTCCGCAAGCGGACACATACCACTTCCGCCGATTCCGATCATATGAATATTCTTTATACCCTCAAGTAGTTTATCTTCTGCGCGAAGTTCTTTCATATTAACACTCCATTAAGTAAGTAAATATCAATATATTATATATTATATAACAAAACATTCAAAAAATAAACCCTTTTATTGAGAGAAGATGAAAAAATGAATTTCAAAATCCCCGATTATGTTTCAAATATCATACAAACACTTGAAAACAACGGATATGAAGCGTATATAGTTGGCGGTTGTGTCCGCGATATTTTAATGGGTATCACTCCCCACGATTATGATATAACCACCAATGCTCTCCCCCAAGAAATAAAATCTTTATTCCGTATAACTATTGATACGGGTATAAAACACGGTACCGTTACTGTTATTATTGATAACGAGCCCGTAGAAATTACTACCTATCGTACGGAAGGCATCTATAGCGATAACAGAAGGCCTGATAACATAAATTTTGTGACCAAACTGAGTGAAGACCTTTCAAGGCGAGATTTCACCGTAAATGCCATTTGCTACAATGAAAGCAAAGGTTACGTTGATCTTTTCGGCGGTAAAGAAGATATCGAAAATCGAATTTTAAGGGCCGTTGGTAATCCAGCAAACAGATTTAGAGAGGACTCTTTGCGAATTTTAAGATTATTTCGTTTCGCATCAACTCTTGGTTTCAAAATTGAAACCAAGACATTTGAAGATGCAATTTCCTATTCTAATCTTATAAAAAATGTAAGTAGGGAAAGAATTGCAGAGGAGCTCAAAAAAGCCGTAATCGGCGATGATATATCAATCTTGCACCCACTAATAAATTCTAATGCTTTCGACTTCTTATCTATTAAATCATGTCAAAATTTAACAAATGTTAAGAAACTGCAAAAAAAGACCGATTTAAGAATGTTTGCGTTACTTTTTTTATGTAACTGTGATGTTTTATCGGTGGCGGCAGAACTTAAATCAAGCAATAAAAGCAGGAATTATTTTGAGGCCTTTTTAAATTTAAATTCCGATAAAATTCCCAGTAGTAAATATGAAATTAAAAAAATCATCAACCGTTACGGCGAGGAAATTTTCGAAGATTATCTTGATTTTTTAACGCATATTAAAAATATAAACTGTCAGAATCTTTACGCACTATTAAGGGAAATTCAAAAAAATCAAGAACCATATAGTATCACGCAACTTGATATAAACGGAAGTGACATTATATCACTCGGATACAAAGATAAAGATATCGGAGAAACCTTAAATATACTTCTTGATGAGGTTATGAAAAATCCATCGCTTAATATAAAAGATGAGTTAATTAAATTTTTAATAAAATAAGGTAACTAAATTTAGTAAGACACCATAAAATGTAATGAATTACATTAGGTGTCTTACTTTTTTGGTGATATATATGAAAATTTTAATTATTGGCGGAGATAAAAGAATGCTCTTTGCCAAATATTATCTTGAAACAAAAGGATTTGAAACAGATACTTTAGGGCTTATAGGCGGCGATTGCGGTGACATTTCAGCAGCAGAAATAATACTACTTCCCGTTCCTTCAACGAGGGATAAAGTTAATATAAATTGTCCCTTGACACAGAGAAAAGTACCGATAGATTTTTTAAAAAAAGCGCATACTGATACGCTTATTTTAAGCGGCGGATTAAAACTTGATAATCCAAACTGTGTTGACTATCTTGCTCTTGACAGTTATGCAGTTTTAGGTGCCATTCCCACCGCTGAGGGCGCAATACACTGTGCCATTGAAAATACTGATTTTACTCTTTGGAATTCTAAAATTTTAATAATAGGATATGGCAGAGTTTCAAAAATACTCGCAAACAGATTATTAGGATTTGGTTGCAATCTTGCTGTGAGCGCAAGAAACAATACGGATTTTTCTTACCTTGATACTTTAAAAATAAACCATATACACACCAAAAATGTTGCAGATAAAATAAATGATTTTGATATAGTTTTCAACACGATAGATGTACCTATTTTAAATGGAAACACAATAGAAACAAACACCCTTATAATCGATTTATCAACTAAAGGTTGCTTCTTATCCAATGAAGATAAAGCAAATCTAATAAGGTTGCCCGCCATACCTGGTAAAATTGCCCCAAAAACCGCGGGTGAGATTATAGCGCAAACAGTAATTCAACAAATTGATTTGTTTAGGAGATAATATATGGAAAACATAACAGTTGGTTACGCTTTTTGCGGTTCTTTCTGCACCATAAAAAGTTCCCTGGAACAATTAGAAAAACTTGCAAAACATAATATAAAAATAATACCGATAATGTCAGAAATTGTATATTCAACCGATACGCGATTTGGCAAAGCAAGTGAGCTTATATCCAAAGTAGAAGAACTGTGCGGTCATAAAATAATACACGATATTCCTTCGGCCGAACCCATAGGTCCCAAGAATTTATTGGACATAATTGCTGTCTCCCCCTGCACCGGCAATACAACTGCAAAAATCGCCCTTGGAATAACCGATACCCCAGTTACGATGGCAGTAAAGGCGCATTTGCGGAATAATAAACCTGTCGTTATAGGTCTTGCGACCAATGATGCACTGGGAGCATCTGCTAAAAACATAGGACTCTTGCATAATACCAAAAATATATATTTTGTTCCATACCGCCAAGATGATCCATTTGGCAAAAACAATTCACTTGTTTGTGACTTTTCAATGCTCATACCAACCATAGAACACGCTATGGATGGAAAGCAAATACAGCCCACCATCATAAATTAAAAAAACACCCGTTGAAAAATCAACGGGTGTTTAAATTTTAAAATCTTAAATTAGATTTCAGCAAAGTACTTAATAGTACGAACCATCTGGCTGGTGTAGCTGTTCTCGTTATCATACCAAGAAACAACCTGTACCTGATAAGTGTCATCATCAATCTTAGTAACCATTGTCTGAGTAGCATCAAACAAAGAACCATAGGTGATGCCGATGATATCGGAAGATACGAGCTGTTCTTCGGTATAACCGAAAGAAGCGCTGGAAGCGGCCTTCATAGCAGCATTGATGCCTTCTACGGTAACATCCTTACCCTTAACAACTGCTACAAGGATAGTAGTAGAGCCGGTGGGTACGGGAACACGCTGTGCAGAGCCGATGAGCTTGCCGTTGAGTTCGGGAATAACAAGACCGATTGCCTTAGCAGCGCCGGTGGAGTTAGGAACGATGTTGCAAGCAGCGGCACGAGCACGACGAAGGTCACCCTTTCTGTGAGGACCATCAAGTACCATCTGATCGCCTGTCCAAGCGTGAACAGTAGTCATAATACCGCTCTGAATGGGAGCATACTTATTAAGAGTATCAGCCATAGGAGCGAGGCAGTTGGTGGTGCAGGAAGCAGCAGAGATAATAGTATCGTCAGCAGTAAGAGTATCCTCATTTACGCTGTAAACGATGGTCTTAAGGTCTTTACCTGCGGGAGCAGAAATAACAACCTTCTTAGCACCTGCATCGATGTGTGCCTGTGACTTTTCTTTTGAACAATAGAAACCTGTGCACTCAAGAACTACATCAACGCCGATTTCTCCCCAAGGAAGATCAGCAGCATTCTTTTCTGCATAGATTTTGATGGTCTTACCGTCAACAGTGATGTTATCTTCGCCTGCAACTACGGTACCAGCAAGAGCATATCTGCCCTGAGCGGAATCGTACTTAAGCAAGTGAGCGAGCATTGCGGGGCTGGTAAGATCGTTGATAGCAACAATCTCATAACCCTCAGCGCCGAACATCTGACGGAAAGCCAGACGGCCGATACGACCAAAACCATTAATAGCAACTTTAACCATTGGAAAAAACCTCCTAATTTTTCATTGTAACTATTTTAACCCATTTTAATTGATTTTTCAAGTGATTTTGTTTAATTTTTAACAATTTTTTTATTTTTTATATATATTGGCATAATATTTCGGGGGGGTTTGATTTTCTATATGCAATTTTCACCTAATATTTACGCAAAATATGCCGCGGCTTTAAGAATTCATCTTCAAAAAAGAATTAATAAGCACGGCGTAAATGCAGATATACAAAAACTTTTAAGCAAAATTATACTTTTCGAATTAATAGTTTGTAGAAAGAAAGGTGCAAAAACGGATATTCACTATTTTTTTGATAAATTGTGTTGCGCTTTTTCGGTTGAGTTATTAAAAAGGCGTCGATGGCCTACCATTACCCTGAGCGGAACCGGCGAAGGCAAAATAAACCGAGAGGCGATAATCTATTTTATTATTAACTGCAAAAATTCAAATGATATTAAAATTACGATTAAAGAAAACTATATAAAGATAACTACAGACAACTTAAGCAATAATGCAGTCATTAAAAAGATATGTTACGCTTATAATTATTCGTTTTTCAAGGAAATAAAAAAAAATAAATACGGAATTTTCATACCATTTGAAAAGTGTGAAAATTCCGTAAATAAATCTCCAAACGAATATGATTATTTGCTGGATAAATTATCTGCATTCAGAGTGCTTTTTCAAGAATAATATGATTCAATAAGTTTTTCGGCAGATTTTAATCCGTCAACCGCAGCAGACATAATACCGCCCGCATACCCTGCCCCTTCACCCGAAGGAAACAATCCCTCAAAGGTAACAGATTGACCATCTTCACCTCTTAAAATTCTTATGGGTGAAGAACTTCTGGTTTCGGGGGCAGTCAGCACTGCATCATCACACGCAAATCCGCTTATTTTCTTATCAAAAAGCGCTATTCCCTCTTTTAAGCTATTCAAAATAAACGAGGGGAAAATCTTACTGAAATCCGCAAAAACTGTGGAAGGTCTTACTGTTGGCTTGATTTTTCCAAGCTTAGATTCCTTACTAAAAACAAAACTGCCCACAGTATCAATAGGGACCGCTCCCATACCGATTTCATATGCCGCTTTCTCGATTTTTTCTTGGAAATCGAGGCCGCTCAAAACATTATCACCAGCAATATCATCGGGCTCAACATTGACCAAAATTGCGCTGTTAGAATTTCTACCGTCGCGCCTACTGTTGCTCATACCGTTTACAGCTGTATGACCGGATGAACTTGATGCATTGATAACCTCACCTCCGGGGCACATACAAAATGTATATACTCCCCTGCCGTTTTCTAAATGAACGGCTAATTTATAATCAGCGGCACCGAGGGCACTGTGGTCAGCAAAATCACCGTACAATGCTTTATTTATATCTTCTTGCAAATGCTCAATCCTAACACCCATAGAAAATGGCTTTCGTATCATCGCAACATTCAAATCATTGAGCATTCTATAGGTGTCTCTGGCGGAATGTCCGATAGCGAGAATAATCTTATCACACGGTAAAACTTCACCGTTTACAACTACACTTGCTACTTTACCGTTTTCAAAATTAATTTTTTCAAGACAAGAATTAAATCTGATGCTACCGCCTAAATTTATAATTTCATTTCTCAAATTTTTGACAACGTTTTTTAAAACATCGGTGCCAATGTGTGGTTTTGCATCGGTAAGAATTTTAGCATCCGCACCAAATTCCACAAATGTTTCCAGAACGGTTCTGCATCTGCCATCCTTAATACCTGTATTTAGTTTTCCATCGGAAAATGTTCCCGCCCCGCCTTCGCCGAACTGAACATTGGAATTTGCTTTTAATGCTCCACCGTTAAAAAATTCCTCAACATCTTTAGTTCTGCTATCAACATCTACGCCTCTTTCGAGAACTATAGGTTTTAGTCCTGCTTTTGCGAGGGTCAGTGCAGCGAACATTCCCGCAGGGCCAAATCCTACCACCAATGGACGAAATTCCGGAATTGCAACCGAATTTTTCCATAAATACCTGTTTTCTTTATATAATATCGCATTTTTATTTCGCTTTAAAATCTTGTCATAAGGACAAGACAACTCAACCAAAAAAGAACAACAAAAATGGACATTTTCTTTTTTTCTTGCATCAATAGATTTTCTATACAAGGAAACAGAAACTATATTATTTTTATCGGTTTTAAGATTTTGAGCGATTATTGGTTTTAAATCATTAAAATCCGTATCTAAAGAAACATTAACATTACTAACTAAAATCATTTAGCACCGCCAAGATACTTATTTATACCATTCGCCGCACAAAAAGCGCTGGACCACGCCCACTGCAGATTATATCCGCCGCAATCTCCATCAACATCAAGAATTTCACCTGCGGCAAAAACACCGCTTTCCCGCTTGGACATTAAAGTTATGTTATCAAATTCCGTCAAAGAAAGTCCGCCCGCAGTTACCTGAGAGTTTTCAAATCCCGAAGAAGATAAAACATTAAACGATAAGCACTTTATTAGCGACGCCAATTTTTTAATATTTGTAAAGGTGAATTTACTCACTTCATCAGACAGTTTTAATCCGGATAATTTAACTATAATCTGTCCAACTCTTTTATTTAAAAAACCTGTGAAAAATTCTTCTGCTTTTCTTAATTTAAGCGTATTAGCCCTGTTTTTTAGCATTTCACACAAATTGTCAAAATCATATGAGGGCATCAAATCAAGGCAAACTGTTTTAGCGCTATTTTCCCTTTCTACCGCTCTGGAAATCTGCATTATAGGAGGACCCGAAAGTCCGTAATCGCAGAAAAGCACCTCACCAAACTCTTTTCTTACTACCTTGCCGTTACACTTGAGGGTAGCGATAGCATCAACTTTTATCCCCTTTAACTGTCTTACAACATCGGTTTCGGTGCGCAACTGCACAATGGCAGGTGTAACTTTAACCGATTTATATCCTTTATTTTTCATAAGGTTAAAGGTGGCGCCGTCACTTCCCATTTTTTTACCGCCGGAAAATAGTCCTGTCGTTATTAGCAGAGTTTTTCCGATGAAATCTCCCTTATCGGTTTTAACTAATATTTTGTTGCCGTTTTTTTCATAGGAAAGCATTTTTGTTTCGGTATAAATCTCAACCCCATTATCTTCCGCGGCAAAGCGCAGAGCATCCACAACGGATGATGCTTGTAAAGAATTGGGATATACTCTCCCCCTATCATCACAAGTAAACAATATACCTAAATCCTCAAAAAAAGCTTTGGTTTCTTTAAAATTATATATATTTAAAACCGACTTTAAAAAATCCTCATTCTCAGAATGAAAGTTTTCAAGTGAAAGATTATTATTTGTTATATTGCATCTACCGTTACCCGTAACAATTAGTTTTTTTCCAACACGGGCAAGTTGTTCCAGTACTGCAACTTTTAAAGACGGATTATTTATCTTCAGTATAACTGACGCGCATAAACCTGCTGCGCCGCCACCGATGATTAAAACATCATATATTGAATTCATTTAATGTCTCTCTTCCATATTAGAATAGGTTTCGCAAAAGCGCGCCGCAAAAGACGGTTGCTCATTCCCGGCATAAAGGTGAGATATATCCCCGAATCCATTACATCGAAAATATGCGATACCTTTTTCTCTTTCTTCGGTTATAAGGGTTGTGACAGAGCTTGGTAATGCAACAAAACCTTGCCAAAGTGCCGGGGTTGATATCCCCAAAAGGTGACTAAGTAATACGCATTCTACGCCGAAATGACAAAATAGCGCAATTGTATCTCTATTCTCTTTTTTCACTCTAAAAAGATTTCCATCGTGAATATATCCGTGACGGGCCAACAATTCATCTAAACTTTCAGTAACTTCTTTGAACTTTTCTGCCACGTTGCCTGTCTTCATTAAATCGGTATTCAACCAATCATAGCGATGATAAAATTTTTCATCCTTCGTCCAATACGAAGGCAACAAATCCCATGGAGTTCTCTTGTTTTTCGTTGTGTTATCAATAACAAACGCGGGGAATTCTCTTAGCCAATCGCAAATCGTTGCTTCCTTGCCGAGTTTTTTCAGAGTTGGTTCCATAGTGGCTTTTGCTCTGCCCATAGAAGAACAATAAATGGAATCAATACGAGCATTTTCGAGTTTTTTGGATAAAAGTTCTGCTTCTCTAAACCCCTTTTCAGTAAGTGAATCATTAGCGTAATCGGGGTCACCGTGTCGTATTATCAAAATTTTCATTAAATCACCACGTAAATTTTAACATAACTTATCATATTTTACAATAACTAAACGAAAAAGAGCCACGAAAATCGTGACTCTTTCTCGTTTTAAGGGGTTTGAGGAGAGAATCCTCAAAAGAGGATTATATCAAGTCGGGTGCGGCTCCCGCTTGGTACATATTTAATTTAAATAGAAATTTTGTACTTGATATGAACATATTTTTAATTCTTTTAAAAGAATATATTAATAATTTCGTGGCAATACTATCTTTGAAATTTAATAAGGAGCGGTAATAATGAAATACGAAGAAAATCAAAAATCAGAAAAATTTATCGGCAGTATGGGTTTTTACGCCATTATTGCTTTAAGTTTAATTGCCATAGGCGTTATTGCTTGGTTTGCGGTAACAAAAAATTCCGAAAATAAGAAACCTATGGATGATAGTTCTCTGCCATCGGAGTCATACAATTCAAGTAATGAATCATATAATGATATAAGTGATACATCACCCGATAACAACACTTCTGAGATTGTAGAAAATCCCGTAAGTGATGTTCCTTACAATGAAAACGATGGTAACGCTTCAGTTTCATCGGAACCACAAAATATTGACTTCACTTTACCGACTGACGGGAAAATCATAAAAGGTTTCAGTGATACCGTATTGCAAAAATCGGCCACCTACGGCGATATGCGTTTGCACCTTGGGATTGATATAGAATGTAAAGAAGGCGCAAACATTAAATCGGTAGGAAGCGGTACGATATTGAGCGTCGAAGACACAACTGATTACGGAAAATGCATTTCTATCGATTACGGCAACGGCATAACGGTAAAATACTGCGGTATGTCAACGGCAAATTACGCATCTGGTGATAAGGTGCGTACCGGAGATATTTTGGGCGTTATTGGAACAGTGCCTTGCGAATGCGCCGACGGTTTCCATTTGCATTTAGAAAGTTACAAAGATGGTGTCTGTGTTTCTCCTTTATCACTTTTGGGTCTTGATGATTAAAACCTGCCCTCGAAATTATCGTTTAGGGGCAAAAAATAACAAGGTGGTCGTTTTATCGGCCACCTTGTTTTATTATTTAAGAAACGCTTCCAAGCGATATATAGGCAAACCCATAGAAATGAATCTATTCTCATACTCGGTTACTATATTGCCTTCAAAACCACTATTATGCAAATCAAGAGAAACGTTTTTAAGAGCAAATCCCCCGCTTGATAACTGTTCAATAGAAAACTCAAATAACTGCATATTATCGGTTTTCTGATGAATTTCTCCGCCCTTTTTTAAAATGTTTCTGTAAATCTTCAAGAAATTCTCAGCTGTAAGACGGTGAGACGCATATTTCTTCTTTGGAAACGGACAAGAGAAATTCAGAAAAATTCGTTCAATGGATTTTTCTTTAATATGCCTTTCGAGATATTCCGCACCCGCTTTAATAAATTTAAGATTTTTAAGACCATATTCCTTTGCGAGTTCACAGGCCGAAACTATAACATTCGCATCCTTTTCTACGGCAATAAGATTAATATCAGTATTCATCTTTGCAAATTCTGCCGCAAATTTACCTTTACCGCAACCAATTTCAAGATATAAAGGTTGTTCTTTGCCAAACCAAGAAGCAAAATCAATATAATCCTTATTATTAATTGCGGTATTAAAATTGCGGTCATCACTATTGCTTATGTACAAATAATCGCTTACCGCTTCTAATCTTTCGCCAAGATGCCTTTTCTTTCTCATTCTCATATATTTCACCAATAAGGCAGCCCTTAGGACTGCCTTTCAATTACAATTTTTCTATTTTTCCTGCAGCTTCTTTAAGAAAATCGCCTTCAAATCGCTCGATGGCGCCATTATCAACCATCTGCGCCAAAGAAACGTTTATGGGCATTTTTGCAAGAAGGTCTACTCCGAGTTCTTCGGCAACGCTTTCGCTACCGCCACCAAATACACTAAATTTATGATTGCACTCGGGACACTCAACATAGCTCATATTCTCAACCATACCGATTACGGGAATATTCATCATACTTGCCATATTATATGCCTTTTTAACAATCAACGAAACCAAATCTTGCGGCGAAGTTACAATAACCGCGCCATCAAGAGGAATAGTTTGGAAAACGGTCAAAGGCACATCACCCGTTCCGGGAGGACAGTCGATAAACAGATAATCAAGGTCGCCCCAGACAACATCCTGCCAGAACTGTTTAACCGCACCCGCAATTACGGGGCCACGCCAAATTACAGGGGCATCGTGCTCTTTGAGCATCATATTAATAGAAATAACCTTAATTCCCGTTGATGTTTCGGCCGGAATGATACCTATCTCGTTTTGCATTGCAGGAGATGTTACGCCGAATGATTTAGGAATAGAAGGTCCTGTTATATCTGCATCAAGTATACCGACATTATAGCCCTTTCTGCGCATTTCTACAGCAAGCATAGATGTAACCATAGATTTACCTACGCCACCCTTACCGCTAACAACGGCCACAACATGTTTAATGTTATTAAATTCACTCGTGGGCTCAATCAAACTTTCTGTTGTTCTTGAAGAGCAGTTACTGCTACATGTTGAGCAATTACCGCTACAATTTTTTTCACTCATTTTAATCACCGAGAATTATTATAACCCAACAATTTTCTAAAATCAATAGTATTAAACAAATTCTGTGACGATTTTTTTATGACATTCGGTAGGTGAATATTCGAATCTATCAATATGACTGCCTTCGTAAAAATATTTTTCCGGGCAGGTGTTTTTTCCATCAAAACTATCGATAATAATCAACTTAATTTTCATTTTTTCAGGAATTATACTTTTAATATAAACACTGGCTTGCTGACCTATATAAACATTTTCCTTCGGTTCTGCAAGACCCGCAAGATTAGCGGTAAGTTCAACAAAAATTCCGTAATTTTCTATACTTCTTACGATTCCGGATACGGTCTGGCCTTGACTGAACATACTTATATTTTCTTCCCAGGTACCAAGAAGTTCTTTGCGGGTAATGGTTATTCTTCCCTCGCTATCAATATTCTTGATAATTGCCTTTATATCCTGCCCCACCCTTAATCTGTCGGAAGGATGGGAAATTCTGGATACGGAAATAGAATCTATAGGCAGTAATGCAATGTTTCCGCAACCAATATCGCAAAACGCGCCAAAACTTTCAAGATGGGTAATTCTTGCATTAATAATATCGCCCACACGTTTTTCATTTAGTATGTAATCGCGGCATTTGTTTTGCGCTTGTTTTCTGGATAAAACCGCATATAATCTACCAAGTTCATCGGTATTAATAGCAGTTATAATAAAACTTACCGGTCTTCCAACTCTTGAAATCAGTGCAATATCGCGCGTCTGACCTTCCGCGATACCAATGGCGCCTTCATCTCTCGGTATGATTCCTTTCATACAACCAAGATCAACGGTCATATTTCTATAATTATCACACATAATCACATTGCCCTCAACTATCTCTCCAAGTGCCTGCGCTTGAGCAAGATTTACGGGTGATGCGACTCTTTTTCGGTTTTCAATACTACCGATAAGCCAACCTTCAGGATAATATTCTTTCATTTTCTTCGCCCTTTCTTTTTACATTAACCTATTAAACGGTTACAAAGAAAGTATATGAAGCAAAACATTCAATAATTACAAAAAGCCGCCAAGCATCTGCTTGACGGCTTATCATTTAAAGGTCTTTATATTCCCCTGCTTTGATTTTTTCACCAATTGCCTTAACTACATCGGCTTTATCTTCCTTATAAGTAACGCCATACCATTTATCTTCAGCAACTAATACGGTTACATCTTTTTCATTATTAGCTATAACACCGGAAGCAACACTTGGAAGATAAAATTCTGATTTTGGAACATTGATTTTTTCATTCAAAAATGAAACTAAATCTCGTTCCACAAATTTAAAGAAATCGGGAGTAAAGCCCCACATATTCATTGAAACTACTGTATTGGGTGACAGAGGTATCCAATTTATATCATCTTCCGTATATTTGCAATCAACTATCTTTGTTCTTTCGGTTACCGCTTTTAATTTGCCATCCTCAATTTCACAAACGCCTCTTGAAACCGAGCCGTTTTCCGTAAGAGTGTTTGCAAGGCGGAAACCTACCATACAGTAGTCACCTTTTTGCTCTTTAAGATGATTATATATTTTTTGAAATGCGGATTTACCGTAATAATCATCGGCGTTGATAACTGCAAACGGTGTTTTTACAATATCACGACAACAATAAATCGCGTGACCTGTTCCCCAAGGTTTAGCGCGATCATCAGGGGCTACAAAACCTTCAGGTAATTTATCTATCTCTTGAAAAGCATATTCCACATCAATAATCTTTTCAATACGTTTACCAACAAGTTCTTTAAACTCTTTTTCTATTTGATGCTTTATTATAAAAACTACTTTGGTAAAACCTGCTTCTTTGGCATCATAAACGGAAAAATCAAGGAGCGCTTCACCCTTGGGACCTATGGGCTCTACTTGTTTAAGACCGCCGAAACGACTACCCATACCTGCCGCCATTACTACCAATGTTGCTTCGAATGACATTTAATCATCTTCCTTTACTTGTTTTGATTTTGAAGCGGATGCATTTTCGTTTGCCTTATGGTCAAATCCTTCGGTGCTTTCACGCATAAAAAGAACTTTAAAGGTTAACACCATAAGTTTTATATCTTGAAGAAGTGAATATGTTTCAATGTAAATTAAATCCATATTTAGTTTATCTTCAGGTGTCGTATTATACTTTCCGTAAAGTTGCGCAAATCCCGTAATACCCGCCTTAACCTTATGGCGAAGTTCAAACTGAGGATATTTATTGGTATATTCATAAACATTTTCAATTCTTTCGGGACGAGGACCAACAATGGACATATCACCTTTAAGCACATTAATGAGCTGTGGTAATTCGTCCATACGACACATTCTGATGATTTTTCCCACTCTGGTTATTCTATCATCATCGTTTTCGGCTTTTTTAGCGCCATCTTTATCGGCGTCAACAATCATTGACCTGAACTTATAAATATTAAAAATCTTACCATCTTTAGTTATGCGGTTTTGCTTAAACAGAATAGGTCCGCCATCATCAATTTTTATGGCAATAGCGCATATAAGCATAAACGGAAAAGCGATAATAAGGCCGATTCCCGACACGACTATATCAATTAATCTTTTAACTATGGCCTGCTCGAAAGTAAGACCGCGATTTCGATTCATTAATACGGGCGTATCGCTTATCTGAATTTCATAACTATTATTTATGATAATATCGGTAAAATCAGGCAGTATATAGGCGCGTTTCTCCGTTCTATAACAATAGGTTAAAATTTCCTTTTGCAAATTTTTATTGTCAACACAAAGAAGAACAGCTTCGTTTTTATCGATATTTTTATAAATTTTTTCAAGGGGCGTTGTATTAACATTAAGTCCACAGGTTATATTAAAACGGTCGGAAATATGACTCATTTTATTTATTAATTCGAAGGCAGATTCCTGATCGCCGAATATGGCAACAACTTTGCGCGCCGCATATAATTTAAAATATATAACATTGGCGCACATTGCGGAAACTGCAACCGCCGCTATCTGATAGATAACGCCGAAAATCATCGGTCTAACAGCAACCATAGCACGAGCAATCAAACTCAGTTCCAAATACATTATGATATTTGTAAAAACAACGGCCAAAGAGAAACTATAAATAATTTCGTGAATTCGGTAAACTCCAATTTTAAAAGCACCGTACAAAGACGAGAATACCGAGAATATCAAGACATACGAAAAGATAACCACATAGTTTCCCTTATTGGAAAAAAGGGATTCCACATAGTTTGAATTCCAGGTCTGCGTAAAGCCCATTGTAGCGATAACTACAATCATCATTTTTACGCAAAACATTACAGTTTTTCGAAGTTTAACGAAAAAATCCATAATAAATTACCTCTTGCCGTACTAAATTATAGTATATAGTCATTTTACTATTATTGTCAAGAAAATAATTGTTCTTGACAAGTTAAAGCAATCGTAATATAATAACAGATACTGCGTTCCCAAATACTAATTTATATAAAGGTGGTTTTTCCATTGACTAAGGCAATAAAGATTACTGAAGCCGGTCTTGAAAAGCTTAAAGAAGAGCTTGAAAATTTAAAAACACAAGGCCGTGCAGATATCGCAGAAAAAATCAAGGTTGCCCGCGGTTACGGTGACCTTTCCGAAAACAGCGAATATGATGAAGCCAAAAACGAGCAGGCCAAAATTGAAGCCCGTATTATTGAACTTGAGGCAATGCTCAAAAATGTTGAACTTATTACAGATATAAAAGGTTCACCTAAAAAAGTTGTTGTTGGCGTTAAAGTAAAGGTTTACGATGCCGAATATGATGAAGAAATTGAGTACCAGATAGTTGGCTCAACCGAGGCCGATCCCAGAAACTATAAGATTTCTGATGAATCACCCGTTGGTAAAGCCCTTTTAGGCAAAAAGGTTGGAGATGAGATTTCCGTTGAAGTTCATTCCGAAACCATTAATCTCAAAATTGTTGGTATTTCAAAATAATCATTAGGGACAGTTCGGTTACTGTCCCATTTTCTCTTATATGAAAGGATGTTAAAAATGAGTCAGAATAATAATATGACACCTGAACAGGACCTTAACGAGATTTTACAGGTCCGCCGCGATAAACTCGCTGCCCTTTGCGAAGCCGGTAAAAATCCTTATGAGAAAACAAAATATGATGTTGATTCTTACTCTACAGATATAAAAGCAGATTTCGAAAGTTACGAAGGCAAGGTTGTATCCTTGGGCGGAAGAATTATAACCCGTCGCATTATGGGTAAAGCAAGTTTCGTAGGTCTTCGTGATGGCGAAGGCGATATTCAGCTTTATGTTCGCCGCGATGATGTTGGTGAAGAAGATTATGCTGCTTTCAAAAAGTGGGATATCGGTGATATTATCGGTGTTAAAGGTTTTGTTTTTAAAACCCAAACAGGCGAAATTTCCGTTCACGCAGAGCATATCGAACTTCTTTCAAAATCCCTTCTTCCCCTACCCGAAAAGTTCCACGGTCTTAAGGATATGGATACCCGTTATCGTCAGCGTTATGTTGACCTTATCGTGAATCCCGAAGTTCGCGATACATTTATTAAGCGTTCACAAATACTTACTGAAATTCGTCATTATCTTGATTCCAAGGGCTTCTTAGAGGTTGATACCCCCATTCTTGTTCCTATGGAAATCGGCGCTTCTGCCCGTTCATTTAAGACACATCACAATACTCTTGATATGGATATGTTCCTTCGAATTGAAACCGAACTCTATCTTAAGCGTCTAATCGTTGGCGGTATGAATAAAGTTTACGAGGTTGGCAGAATTTTCCGTAACGAAGGTATGGATACTAAGCACAACCCCGAATTTACCACCATTGAACTTTATCAAGCATATACCGATTATTATGGTATGATGGATTTGGTTGAAGAACTTTATAAAATGCTTGCGGAAAAGATTTGCGGTAGTACCGTTATTACCTATCAGGGCAAAGAAATTGATATGGGCAAATGGGAACGACTCACTATGGTAGAAGCCGTTAAGAAATATTCCGGTTGCGATTATTACGATTGGAAGACCGATGAAGATGCCCGCGCTTGCGCCAAGGAAAAACATGTAGAGGTTCCCGAAAACGCAACCAAGGGTACCGTTCTTGCCGAGTTTTTTGATGCATTTGTTGAAGAAAATCTTATTCAGCCCACATTTATTTATGACTATCCCGTTGAAAACAGTCCTCTCGCCAAGAGAAAGCCCGAGGACCCCGCCTTTACCGAGCGTTTTGAGTACTTTATAAACGCCACTGAATATGGCAACGCTTTCAGCGAACTTAATGACCCCATCGACCAGAAGAAGCGCTTTGAAGATCAGGTTGCTGCTAAAAGAGCCGCTGATCCCAACTGCGATTCTCAGGTTGACTATGACTATGTAACCGCGCTTGAATACGGTATGGCTCCTACAGGCGGATTAGGTTTCGGTATCGACCGCCTTGTAATGCTCCTTACCGACAGTGCATCTATTAGGGACGTTTTACTGTTCCCCACAATGAAACCCTTAGACTAATACAGTTCAAAGAAACCCAGTAGTTATGCGGTTTTTCGGTGGTTTAGAAGCTCAAAAAACTACGCCACTACGCCAACTACTACGCCAATTTTCACAAGAGATTTGCAGAGAAAAGTCACTATGATAGGTTAAAGATCATGCGCCGTGCAGTTTGCACGGCTCTTTCATCATATCTAAAAAATTTAAAATTATTTTTTCTAAAAGTTATGTAGAGATATGTAAAGTTGTGTTCGTAAACATTAAGGAAAGTACTGCTATCAGTGGTTTTGAGGCACTAACGCGCGATTGACAAACAGTGTCGA
>JAZNFF010000040.1:0-8689 GCA_045588995.1 Acutalibacteraceae bacterium | reverse complement strand
ACAAATTATCGAAGCAGACGGACTCCTTGAAAGAGCAACTTCACAAGGAGATCAACCGTATGATGAACGAATTGAAAGCCAAGGATTTGACGCCGTGGAAGCTCAAACTGAAATGGGCAGCGGTTGGGGCGATATTGCCGTCGATGCTTTGTATCTTGCAGCTGATATTACGATGATAGGAGAAACGGACAATAATGATAAACAGAAACCGAAATTTGTCTGTGAACGCAAACGCGGACAAAAGAAACACCAAAATAATGACAGCAATGAAATGCAGTTAAAAATGTAAAGGAGTGAACTTGAAAACACCAAAAGATAAATGTTGTGTTGCTTTATGGCAGCAAACAGAAGTGGTGTACCAAAACATGAATTAGAAATACTCGCACGGCACTTCCTTCCGCAAATTCAAGCTTTCTTTGAAAGCGAAGAAGGGCGAAAGGAATACGAAGAGTGGAAGACCGAACAAGCCGCGTTAAAGACACAGAACGCCGATAAAACGGTTTAAAACACGCACAAGGGCAGAGAGTAAATCTCTCTGCCCTTGATTTCATGTCTTGTTAAAAGAATCAAACAATGTTAGATAGGTTTTGTACATTGTGTCAATAAAATAGTTTTCTCTCCAATTCCAAACATCCTTTTTGTGTGATAATAAATCACACAAAACCTTCCGAAAAAACTGAGAAGGATAATCATTAGAACTGGAATCAATCAAATACATCTGATGATCTGTATCACAAAATAATATATAGGAATGAATTTGCTGTTTATCCACAATGCTCGTTATCATGTCAAGTGAGTCAACTATATAATATTTAAAATGATAAGTGTTATATAATTGTGACCAGATACAATAATCATATGGGATAAAATGAATATGTATATGATCTACGGAATTTAAATGCAAACCGCCTTTAATATTGCCATGTTCAAAAAACACAAAATTTTTGTTATATTTTTCTTGAAAAACATCCTCAATTTTTTTTATTATCAAAAACAGTTCTTCTTTTTCTTTAGCAGTGCAATTATATAGCGAACTACGATGATGCTTTAACACTGATAAAAGATAACCTTCTGTAAAACTCCCTAAAGAAGGAATTAGATACCAGCTATTTGTATGGTATAGTACTCTTGATTTTCCAAATTGATCTCTCAGCAAATTATATATGCTATCATCTATATCAAGTCCGTATTTTTGTTCACTACAAAAGGAACACTCACGGTGTTGGGCGGCTTTTTTATGCTTTTTCAAGATCATCATCGTTTAAATCTATCAAGGAGAAAACGGTGTATCCAGCATCTTCGAGTTTCTTTTTGCCTTCGTAATCGGTTCGATTAATTAAACAAAATATATATTTAACATTACATCGAGAATTAATACGATCTAAACTTTCTAAAATCTGGTCGCCAGTCACTAAAACATCATGAATAACGATGCCTTTATTCATGCCTTCGTCAAAGTTTCCTTCCCAAAATTCATCATTAAATATTCTGGGCTCTTTAGTGACATTTATAATAGATTTGCCCAATTTTTTGCTAACACTAATTCCTAATAGCCTATTGCTGCTATGTGGCACAATTATTTTGTTTATATTTGATAATTCTCCTGCTATGTTTTCTTGAATTAACATCATTAAAATATCGGTTAGTTCATTGCAATAATCATCAACGTACGCAATATTGGTAAAATCTATAAAATAATCAACTTTTTTATAAACCAACTTTGTTGTAGGACCACTCTGCTTTGAAATGATTTTTCCAGTATATATAATTTCTTCGAGTTTTTTCTTGGCGTCATTAATATTTTTTAAGGGTAACATTTTAATAGAAACAATCTTAGTTTTTAATAATTCAAAATCATTCTGAGTTAATCCTAATTGATCCAAAAAAAACGAAATACGATTATTACTATACTGGTCCATATAGCCAACTTCACTGCTGACAAAATATTCAATTGCCTTTGAAACTCTTTTTTTGTATTTTTCTTCAATATATACTTCATAACTATGTGGTACAAGAAAATTTAAACCATTAGTGTTAGCAAAATCAAATATACCAATAATTCCAAACAAAATAATAACTATTGTGCCAATATAAGAAGATAATTCGAAAAGAAAGTCGGTCTTAGAAACATCTTTTAGGCAGTAATAACCTGTAATAACCAATATAGCCATTACAACTGAATATATAATTATGTCTTTAATTATATCGCTAACTTTAAATTTCATCATAATTGCTCCCTAAAAAATTTTTTAACTTCATTGATTTGTCCGCATGACATTTTCCCCTCAGGACAAATACCATTTGTATAACAACTTGGTCCAAAATTGATAAATAAATCAAAATCATCTGACCTCAACAGATTTAACATTGATATAGTTAAATCTCTTAT
Source organism: Acutalibacteraceae bacterium (assembly GCA_045588995.1). Classification (GTDB taxonomy): domain Bacteria; phylum Bacillota; class Clostridia; order Oscillospirales; family Acutalibacteraceae; genus UBA737. The sequence goes on along the minus strand of JAZNFF010000040.1, from coordinate 6,300 downwards.
TTCCCATTGAGCTCTATGACAGGAACGTAAATTTATATAATGGAATAGTTCTCTTGCGTTCATACTTGAAATAACATCTATGGTGTTGCCACTAAGCGCAAAATATACCGTACTATGTATAGGAAGACCAAGTGAAATTAATTTATTAACGCAACAACAATTACGTTTGAAAGCCTCACTATAAATTTTTAGTGCCGAATCATTTTCCTTAATGGTTTTAGGTAAAACATATTTATTATGATGTACAGCGTTTGCAATGTTAGGAACTATTAAGGTTTGCATTCTGTGCCTTGCCAAATGAGTAAGCGCAGATAAGGATAGATTTTTAATCTTAAAGCAATAAGTAATTAGTTCTAAATATCGTTTATCAGATGAATTTGCGAAAATATTTTCGATTTTCTGAGGATAATTGGTAAAGTAATCTGAATGCTTAATAATATCTTCTAATGTGAAAGAATTTTTTGAAATGATGTCTACTTGTTGTTGTCCAACTGTAGGAGTATATATTTGTTGAAAATCAAAGTCACTCCAAGAATTTCTGCTATCTTTATATTTCTTGCTTTCTTGTTCAATAACATCAGGAATAATTTCATCAAACTGTTGTTTCAACGAATTTCCAATTTTCGACAATTCTTTAAAATCACGTCCTTTTCCATAGAGCATATCACAAATAATGTGAACTAATTCTCGAGCATTGCATGTGCAATAAAAATTGCTAAAAAAACAATATGGCAAAACGAATCGGGCATCTTCTTTAGGTATACCCAATTCCACTAACTCAGTATAATCATTAAATAAGCGTACCATGTTGTTTTCATATTGGATTTTTATTATGTCTGGAAGGGATTCATCTATGAAAAAACCGACATCCCTAAAATCCACATATCTACGCGATTGAACAGTAAAAGAAGCCAGTCTATATTCAATAATAAACTGTTCAACAAAGGCTGAAACATTATTAAAAGCTATATTAAATGTAATATGCTCAATTAATGATTTATGACCAGAACTCAGAACCTTTTTTATAAGATTTAAATTATTAGAATTGTTTTCTGACGAATTAAAAATCGACAATGCAGACCCGTTTTTTGTAGATATGCGGCCTGATGCTGCAGCAACATCTATACTTTTAATATTTGCGTTAATTATTTTTACAATACTATTTTTATTTGAATGCTGAATTTCCATAATTTGGTCAGTCCTTTTTTATTCGTCTATAATAATTTCGTCAATATCAACATCTTTAGGGGAGAGATTTCTAATTTCACATAATTTATAATCACCGAAGAAATCTTCTATGTCTTCATATGTGATATCATTAAAATTGATAACAACATATTTGTTTGATGTTGAATAAGCCTTTGCTAAATCTAAAAAAGAACTATCATCGACTATATATCTCTTGTATTTCAAAAACTCTTTTAAATCAGAGAAATTATCGCTAGATATAAAATCTATTATTTCCTCACGAGAAAAACCATATTTTAATGGTTCAATATAACTTTGACATGTATCCAACAATTCAACCAAAAATAATTCATCATTTTTTGTTTGGGTTGGTATATATAGTTTGCAATCATTCTTAATTTCAAATTCTCTCATAATGCTACCATCTTTCCTAATAATTTTTTCAAGAATAAAATTGTTCTTAAACGATCCACATTTATCACTTTTTTTCTTTCGTTCAATCAGCAAATCTTTTTGAGTATAGCCTAATTCATTGGCTAAGGTTTCCAAAACTTCCACTAAATCTGCCATTTCGGATAATTCATGACCATTAAGGAATTCAATAGTTTCCTCTAGCAGTTTGCGTGATAGATACATGGTCATCTCATCAGAATTTATTGCTGTACGATAAATAGGGATATCACCGTTTTTAGTAATAATCGTTGGAATTTTATCTCTTACTAATTTATTGTAAATTTCCACTTTATCAACAGGGATAGCCATGTAATAATTCCCCCATTATTATAATAAACTATTATAATTCATTTGCGCTCAAATGTCAATTGGAAACATAGCCCTTATATTATAATGCCCTAACTGAATCAGCAAATTGTATTTTCACTCAAAAGTAAATATACCTTTCTCAAGTCTCATAAACACTCTAAAAAAAGCAAAAATCCGAACGTGTCACCATTGATGACAATGTTCGGATAATTTGACTTTGGTGGGAGAGGACGGATTCGAACCATCGAAGCTGAAAGCAACAGATTTACAGTCTGCCCCCTTTGACCGCTCGGGAACTCTCCCATATTAAGTTTAGTTGATGGAGCTGGTGGACGGACTCGAACCCCCGACCTGCTGATTACAAATCAGCTGCTCTACCAACTGAGCTACACCAGCAAATTTTTCAGTGCCAAATGAGTATACCATATTTAAGGGGTAAAGTCAAGCGGAAAATTCAAGTTTTTTAATAATTATAGATAAATCGGCATTTGCGATTTCGGTATTGCTTTTGATATTTAAAAATGTTATTATATAAATAATAAAAATAAATGAAATGGGCCCGTAGCTCAGCTGGGAGAGCGTACGGTTCGCATCCGTAAGGTCGAGGGTTCAATCCCCTTCGGGTCCACCAATGTGTTCAAAGTTTTTTAATAAATATATAAAATTCCTCTCGTACAATGATATTATCATGGTGCGGGAGGAATTTTTATGGCGTTTCAGACAGTGTTTCGAAGATACGAACTCAAATATATGTTGACCCTCGACCAGAAGGAAAAGGTTCTCGCGGCCCTGCAACCATATATGAAACTTGATAAATATGGCCGAACCACCATTCGTAATCTTTATTATGATACGGATACATTTCTTTTAATTCGCCGCTCTATTGAAAAACCCGTATATAAAGAAAAACTGCGCATTCGCAGTTACGGTAAAGCGGCGGCCGACAGCACGGTCTTTGTGGAGCTTAAAAGGAAGTATAAAAAGGAAGTATATAAAAGAAGAATAGCTATGACCAACGGTGAGGCAGTCAGATGGCTATCGGGCGAAGAAAATAGGGCAAGCGCCACCCAGATATCAAAAGAAATCGATTATTTTCTTGATTACTACGGCGCGTTGCATCCGATGGTATTTCTTTCTTACGAGCGGCAGGCCTACTATGCAAATGATGGCGCGGATTTTCGCGTAACTTTCGATGATAATGTTCTTTGCAGACAAGAGGATTTATCCCTTGAATCCGATGTATATGGCATTCCCATTCTTCCCAAAGGAAAAATTCTGATGGAGATAAAGTGTTCGGGCGGAATTCCTCTTTGGATGACAAGGGTGCTCTCAGAGGAAAAGATATATAAAACCTCATTCTCAAAATACGGTACGGCCTATAGAACGCTGATTTTCCCGCAAAATCACAAAATAAACGCATATAATACACTGGAGGTAAATATAGATGGTTGAAAAGTTTTTTAAGGGATTATTCGATACGGATTTGGTAAATGTCATAAGTGTGACCGATTTTTTACTTTGCCTCGTCACCTCTTTAATAATCGGTCTTTTGATGGCGTTTGCTTATATGTACCGCACACGTTATACTAAAAGTTTTGTTGTAACATTGGCGCTTTTACCCGCAGTGGTTTGCGTTGTTATTATGATGGTAAACGGAAATGTTGGAACGGGCGTTGCGGTGGCGGGAGCATTCAGTTTGGTAAGATTTCGTTCGGTACCAGGCACCGCAAAAGAAATATGCGCTCTGTTTTTAGCAATGGGCGCAGGGCTTATAGCGGGTATGGGATATCTTGGATTTGCAACGCTGTTTGCGGTTATAATGTGCATAATGTTTGTTCTTTATAACCATCTTGATTTCGGCTCCAAAAAGAACGCCGCCGTTTTTAAAACCATTACCGTAACAATTCCCGAAGATTTGGATTATTCGGATATTTTTGATGACATTTTTTCTGAATTTGCGGTAACTTATGACCTCATACGTGTTAAGAGCACCAATATGGGAAGTATGTTTAAACTTACATATAATGTTAAACTTCGAGATACCACCCGTGAAAAAGAGATGATTGATAAAATCCGTTGCCGCAACGGAAATCTTGAAATTGCCGTATCTAAACAGGAAACCGTCAGTTTAGAACTGTAACGGGGGGCTTATATGAAGAAGATACTATCAAACTTATTAATTCTGATATTTGTCATCACTTTGCTTGCGGGTTGCGGAAAAAGCGGAGAATCAAACGGCGTAAATTCTTTGGATAATACGGAATCAGGAAGCGAAAACGCCGCTCCCGCAGAGGTGGAATTTTTTAAAACCGAAGCCGATATATTTACCGAGCGGGATAATAAATCCGAGTATGATGAAAGTTCGGCGGTTACAATCAAACTAAGCGGAAATTCAGCCGATGCAAGTTCAGATAGCGTCAAAATATCGGGCTCTAAAGTTACCATCACCGAGGAGGCAACCTATTTTATATCGGGTGAACTGAGTGACGGTATGCTAATTGTCGACGCGCCTGATACTGCAAAATTGCAACTTGTTTTCGGCGGCGTTAATATCACGAGCAAAACCTCGGCCGCACTCTATATTTTAGAGGCGGATAAGGTGTTTTTAACCCTTGCTGAAGGCAGCGCCAATACACTTGCTAACGGCGGTAGTTTCACTGCTATAGACGATAACAATATTGATGGAGTCCTGTTTTCAAAACAGGATTTAACAATAAACGGAACGGGCTCTTTAACGGTCACCTCCCCTATAGGACACGGAATTGTCTGCAAAGATGATTTGGTAATCACGGGAGGAAATTACACTATAAATTCCGCTTCGCACGGGCTGGATGCAAATGATAGCGTTCGGATAGCCGGCGCCACGCTTAATATTGATGCGGGCAAGGATGCAGTACGCGCCGAAAATAGCGATGATGCCTCTCTGGGTTTCGTTTATATAGGAAGCGGAAATATTAAGGCAGAGGCCGAAGGTGACGGAATTTACGCGGGCGCCCATATGCAGATTGAAGGCGGAACGATTGAACTTCTCGTCGGCGGCGGAAGTGAAAACGGCGCTAAAGAACAATCCGATTCTTTCGGCGGATTTATGGGCGGCGGAAGGCCCGGTGGAATGCGACCCAGAAGTGCGCCAAGCAGTACCGCGGACACCTCGGAGAGCGGCATAAGTATGAAGGGATTGAAGGCCAAAAACGGTATGCTGATTTCGGACGGTAATTTTACTATAAATTCCGCCGATGATTCGCTTCATAGCGATACCTCTCTCACCATTAACGGCGGCGCTTTCAGTATTGCATCAGGGGATGATGCCGTTCACGCCGAAGATACATTGGTTATAACGGCGGGCAGTATTGATATTTCCGAAAGTTATGAAGGGCTGGAGGCCTTGCATATTGATATCAAAGGCGGTAGCATTAAACTTAAATCAAGCGATGACGGTCTAAATGCCGCGGGCGGTACCGACCAAAGCGGTACGGCGGGCGGCCGCGACGGTATGTTTGGCGGAGGAATGGGCGGTGGAATATCGGGAAACTCTGATGGCAGCATTAAAATATCCGGCGGCACCCTTTGTATCAATGCTTCGGGTGACGGTATTGACGCTAACGGCACATTGGAAATCAGCGGTGGAAATACAACCGTTGTCGGACCCACTCGCGGCGATACGGCAACTTTGGATTATGATAAAACGGCCACAATAAGCGGCGGCACCTTTATCGGTACGGGCGCATCGGGTATGGCGCAGACCTTCAGCGATTCAAATCAAGGCGTTGTGGCAGTAAGCGTAGGTAACGGCTCCGCGGGAACGGAAATCACTTTAAAAGATTCAAGCGGTAAAACCCTCATATCCTATAAACCCGAACTTGATTTCGCCGTTATCATTATTTCAAATCCCGAAATCAAAAAGGGCGAAACCTATACCGTAACGGTGGGAACCCAATCGGGCGAATTTGAAGCAAGTTAATATGGTGAATTTACAAATCTCTGCGGAATAGGGCAAACAATATATTCTCTTGTAATTTCTCCGATAATTTGGTATAATAAATGTATACCAAACTAAAGGAGGGATGGCGTGAAAAAATTTCTCTTGATGTTAAAAAGAACTTTTTTAAGTATCGGTTTTCTTGAATACTGCGCCATCGGGTGCGTAAATACCTTTACGTTGGCGGTCTTTTCATCCCTTGCCTGTCTTATTATGCAGGAAAATATAGCGGCCATAGTAGGATATATTCTATCGAATATAGGTGCCTTTGTCCTTAATTGCTATGTGATTTTTAAAAAGAAGCCAACCCTTCGAAGATACTTTCGATTCGCCGTTTCTTATATCCCCAATTTTATAATTTATATTACGGG
>JAZNFF010000039.1:0-16326 GCA_045588995.1 Acutalibacteraceae bacterium | reverse complement strand
TTCGGCGGTATTATGAGAGAAATCTGCATAAATACCCGCGAACTCGGTCAGAAATACTGTGCGGGCAATGATAAAAAATATCCTCATTGGGCAATAGCTTCGCCACATATAATCAAGTATGTTCTTCTTAAAATGTGTGTTGAAAGCGGAGTAGAAGTTCGTTTCCATACAACCCTCGTTTCCAGCACAAGCGAAGGCGCTAAAATCAAATCCGCAATTTTGCTCGATAAATCGGGATTTATTGAAATTGAAGCAAAATCCTTTATTGATGCTTCGGGTGACGGTGATTTAATCGCCGCCTCGGGAGCCGAGTTCCAACTTGGAAGCGAAAAAGGAGTTCTCGATTCCCTAACGGCTAATGGCCTTAATGTCCGCCATTTTTCCGATGAAGATTATGAAGGTTATGAGGATGACGAAAAGGTTATGCAACCTGCATCCATTTTCTTTGTTATGGGCGGAGTCGATTTTGAAAAGGCGCGTGTTCTTGATAATAAACACCTTCGTTTCGGCGACCTTGGTATCACCAAAGAACGCTTTTTGGAATGGGAATTCGCAAATACTTATGGCTTTGAAGTTACGGATGACAGTATCCCCACTCCGCAGGGCAGAGTGCTTGTCACGAGAGGCCCGCGAAGCGATATGGCGGTTATAAATATGTCCCGTGTAATAGGTGTTGACGGCTCCGATGCAGATAGTTTAAATGACGGTGAAATCAAAGGTCAACTTCAACTTATCGCGATAGTTGATTTCTTGCAAAAATTTATTCCCGGATTTGAGGATAGTTATCTTATCCAGTCGGCCAATACCTTGGGTATCCGTGAAACCCGCCGCCTTAAAGGCAGATATATTCTTACGGGTAACGAGGCAATTCTTTGTAAGCCCCGCGAGGATGCGGTAGCAAAGGGCTCATATATCATAGATATTCACGACCCCAAGGGCAAATCCGCCGCCGTTGGCGGAGATATTAAGGGAGATTCCTACGATATCCCCTACGGTTGCCTTTTGGCTCGCGAATTTGATAACCTTTTGGTTTGCGGAAGATGTATATCCGTTGACCACGTGGCTCACGCAAGCACGAGAATTCAGGGCACCTGTATGCTAACAGGTCAGGCGGTTGGTACCGCTTCGGCGCTTGCTATAAAGAAGGGAATTGAACCCGCAAACCTTGCGGTTCAGGAACTTCGCGCAAAGTTAATAGAAGAAGATATAAAACTTTAAATGATTTAAGGGACTTGAGTTGCCTCAAGTCCCTTTTAAATTTAATTTTAAAAAAATTTAATAAATAGTAAAAAGTTGGTAATAAATATATGATAAGGTGTATTGAAAGGAAGGGGATAATATGCTCAAAAAATCTTTGGCTTTTAAGGCCGCAAAATCAAAAAAGAGGGCTAAAAATGCGCTTTTTCATAAATATAAAAATCAGATATACAATCTTTTGATTATGCTAATAGAGGATGAAGAAAAGGCGGCAAAATTTACCGTAGAAGCGTTTAATTTGGGCTTCGAGAAGATAAAAAACAGTTATATCCGTGATGATGAGGAATTTTATAAAATTATAGCAAGTTTAGGAATAACGAGATGCGTACCATTTTTAAATCCCCATATAAGAGAAAATTTGAAGGGCGAAGATACGAGCCCCTTGGATATTGAAAAGGAAAAATATGTGGGGGAAGTCCGCGAGGGATATAAGTATTATAGCGGCGCATTTTCTAAGTTGGAAGAACTTTCGAAAGTTTTAATTGTTCTATATTTCTGCGGACGTTTAAATGAAGAAGAAATAGGCCGACTTTTAAAGATTAGAAGAACAAATATAATCTGCAAACTTAAAACCGCAGTAGAGGAATTTTCGGAATATCTTGAAAAGCTTGGAGCAGGGGGAATAAGGAAAGATGTTCCCACTGTAAATCAGTTAAGGTCTTTTTATAGGGAATATGCTAAAACCTTGAAATTGCCCGAATGTTTAGAAGAGAAAAAGAAAAACAGAAAAAGGATTTGAGCAAACGCTCAAATCCTTTTTTCTTTATTTAACCCACTCTTTGCACACAAAAAGCCAAATTAACAAATCAATAGTACCAAAAGCCAGACTACTTAACAGTATCAAAAGAAGAGTACCAATAATAAGTGAAATCAAAGGCGCGTTTTCGGATGTTCCAATCCATATTAAAAAGGGCACACCAAAAGTATTAAACGCTAATATCTCGCATATAAAATTTTTTGACTTCAATATAAAGGCAACATCCTTTAAGAAAGAATGCTCATCCGTTGATGAATATTCAGTTTTGAATTTTTTATTATTAACTCTTAAATAGTAAAGGAAAACTAAACTGCAAATGAATGGTATTCCAAAAAGTATAATCTGCTGCAATATATTTTTATCTTTGAAAAAATTTGAAACAGTATAAAGCAAATTAAAACTTAAAAAATAAATGAAAACAAATATCATTAGAAAAATGATACACCATAAAAGTTTTTTAAGGTACAGCTTAAACATAGTTTCACCCCTCAAAATAATGCATGGAAAATTATCGTGGCGGATTTAATTCTTCAAGCTCTGCATAGGAGCGGGGATTTTACCGGCTCTATCAATAAACTTTTTGGGGCTGCTGTTTAAGTTTACACTCATAATTGGAGCGTAGCCGAGGAGTCCTCCAAAGTTAAGCTCTTCACCCGCTTTTTTGTTTATAGCGGGAATAACTCTTACGGCGGTGGTTTTGGAGTTCACCATACCGATAGCGGCTTCATCGGCGATAATTGCCGAAATAACTTCAGGTGGTGTATCACCGGGGATAGCAATCATATCAAGACCAACCGAGCAAACGGCGGTCATTGCCTCTAACTTTTCAAGGCGGAGATTGCCCGTTCTCACCGCGTCAATCATACCCTCATCCTCAGAAACCGGAATGAATGCGCCCGAAAGTCCGCCAACAGAGGAAGATGCCATAACGCCGCCCTTTTTAACTGCGTCATTTAAAAGGGCTAAAGCGGCGGTGGTACCGTGGGTACCGCAATTTTCGAGCCCCATTTCCTCAAGTATTCGCGCAACCGAGTCGCCAACCGCGGGGGTGGGGGCTAAGGAAAGGTCTACAATTCCAAAGGGAACGCCAAGACGGCGAGAAGCTTCACTGCCAACGAGTTGACCCATACGGGTTATCTTGAAGGCGGTTTTCTTTATGGTTTCTGCCACTTCGCCTAAATCTCCGTCGGGGCAACGCTTAAGAGCGGAATGCACAACACCGGGACCCGATACGCCTACATTTATAACGCAATCGGGCTCGCCAACACCGTGAAAGGCGCCTGCCATAAAGGGATTATCTTCGGGGGCATTACAGAAAACAACCAATTTTGCGCAACCGATACAGTCACGGTCGGCAGTTCTTACGGCGGCATCCTTAATAACTTTACCCATAAGTTTAACCGCATCCATATTTATACCCGCTTTGGTGGAGCCGATATTAACGGATGAGCAGATATTATTTGTGATATCGAGGGCTTCTGGGATGGACTCTATAAGCCGTAAATCCCCCGCAGAAAAGCCCTTATGAACGAGGGCAGAATAACCGCCTATAAAGTTAACGCCCGTAGTGTCAGCCACTCTTTGCAAGGTTTTAGCATACATAACGGGGTCACCGCCCGAAGCGGCGGCCACCATAGCAATAGGCGTTACGGAAATTCTTTTATTGATAATGGGGATTCCATATTCGCTTTCAATATCCATACCCGTTTTAACGAGATTGCCTGCAAGACGGGTCATTTTTTCGTAAATTTTATCACAAGCAGTTTTCGCATCTGAATCGGCGCAATCAAGTAGGGAAATACCCATAGTGATGGTGCGGATATCCAGATTATCCTGCCTGATCATATTTACGGTTTCCATTATATCCTTAAGATTAATCATAAATTTACTCAACCTCAAATACGGTGCATAGAATTGAAAATATCTTCGTGCATAACGTGAATTTCGAGCCCCATTTCGCGACCTTGCTTCTGAAGATTATCAGAAAATTCGCTAAAGGAACAAGAGAGGGCGGATATATCCGTTAGCATAACCATACAGAACATATCCTCCAAAACCGACTGCGTAATATCAATTATATTAACATTATATTCGGCGGCTGACGCGCTGATTTTAGAAATGATGCCCACCGAGTCCTTGCCGATAACCGAAATAACTGTTTTTTTCATTATTTTTCACTCTTTTCCTCTTGATGTTTATGAACTTCATAATCTGCGGCCTGAAGGGCTACCCGCATTGCTCTTACTATAAGTGCCATACAAATTGCGGCGCCCCCTGCAATATAGAAGGGCATATAGAAAATACCCGCAACGAGCATTATGATACCTGCTAAAAGGCAACTGTTGGAAATAGCTAGAAGATGTCCTGTATTTTCAAATTCGAAAACTTTACCCGCTAAAATATTTTTAAGAAGTTTCATCAAAGAGAAAAGCGTAATTGCCGCCAAGGGTACACAAGGGTAGGTGGCGAGCATAATTGTAGCAAAAAGGTCGGCAGAGCGGCCGCGCACTTCAACATACCATCTTATAATCCAAGGCAGTGCTACGGTAAATACAACTAATAAAACCATAAAAACATAGGTTGCTATAAGGGCAATTTTAGCCGAGCGTTTATAATTTTTCACTGGAAGTCACCTCGCAAAATTTTACAAATATCATTATACACCAAAGTTATCCCTTTTTCAAGTCGGTGAAAGGCACTTTTTGGCGGAGTATAGTAAATATATCGGAAGAAAATCCGATGAATTTTATGACGGGAGGTTATCTATGAAGAAAAAAGATGAATTTTTCCAAAGTTCACTTCGCGCTCTACTTAATGAGGAGTTATCCGAGGCGGAAAAGCAATCTCTTAAAGATGAGGGCTACCTACTTAAAAAGCCAAAAAGAAAAGCCGCAGTTATGATAGCGCTCTATAAGAAGGCATCTTCGGGTGACCTTGCTGCCATAAAGGAACTTCGCAGCATCGCGGGTATGGGAGGCGAAATTCCAAAAGAGACGAGGGCGGTGACCATTATTGATGATATCGCCGATTAAGATAAGCGGTGTTGTAGGTGAAGGGTACGATGAATTTTGGAATTGCAAAAAGCGGTACCGAGTTTTAAAAGGAGGCAAGGCCTCAAAAAAGAGTACCACCACCGCCCTCAATTTTATATATCGCATAATGCGGTATAAAGACAGTAACCTCCTTGTAGTGAGGCAGGTTATGAACACCCATAGGGATAGTACCTTCGCGCAACTCAAATGGGCCCAGAGTCGACTTGGAGTATCACACCTATGGAACAACACCGTATCGCCTATGGAGATGACCTATATCCCAACGGGACAAAAAATAATATTTCGCGGATTTGATGATGTTCTTAAACTGGCATCTACCACAGTGCCTAAAGGGTATCTGAATTTTGTCTGGATTGAGGAGGCCTTCGAAATAGCAAACGAAGCGGATTTTGAAAAGCTTGACCTATCTGTGCCAAGAGGCACTCTCCCCGATGGTCTTTTCAAGCAAACAACCCTAACCTTTAACCCTTGGAGCAGTGAACACTGGCTCAAAAAACGCTTTTTTGATACTGCGCAATCGGATACTGCAACCTTTTCGACCAATTACCTCATAAATGAATTTTTGGATGAAACCGATAGGGCGGTATTTACTAAAATGAAGCGCCGAAATATGAGGAAGTATCAGGTGGCGGGGCTTGGAAACTGGGGGATTTCAGAAGGACTTGTCTTCGAAAATTGGCAGATAGGAAGGCCGCAAATCAAAACAGAGGAGCAGTATAAATGGAAAAACTTCTTCGGTCTTGATTACGGTTATACCAATGACCCTACGGCATTTATTGTTTTTCGCGCCAACCCTATTGATAAGATTCTTTATATCTATGATGAGTTTTATCAAAAAAGAATGCTCAACTGTCATATTGCCGAGGAAATTAAAAAACGGGGCTTTGCCAAAGAGCGTATAAGAGCCGATAGTGCCGAGCCGAAATCCAATGATGATTTACGGCGCCTTGGCATACAAAGAATTATGCCTTCCGTTAAGGGTAGCGACAGTATTCTGAACGGAATATCGGGTATAAACGAGTATGAGATTTATATAGATGCTCATTGCGTTAATACCATAAAAGAATTTTCTTCCTATGTTTATGATGATAAGAATTTAAAGAACGGAATGAAGATGCCTAAGGATACGGATAACCACCTTTGCGATGCACTCAGATACGCTTTTTACGATGTTAAATTTTTTCATCCGCAGAAAGAAGAAATTGAAATTAAAAGAGAAATGGGAATCAGCCCTAAAGATTTCAGTAAAGGATGGGATATATGAGTTTTATAAGTTTTATAACGGTAGCCGCGGCCGCATTTTTGCTCGGTTTTTTGCTTGGATTTACATTTGGCGGAAAAGGTGGCGGAGTCAAAGCCCCATTTAAACCTTTTGTAAAGCACACAAGCATTAGCCGTGAATTTGAAAACTTTTTAACCTATGATGGCTCGGTACAAAAATAAAATAGCACTGAATTTAAGGAGTTTAGTATGGAAAAATCAGAAAGTTATAACTGTGAACAACCTGTGTCGCAGGAAGAAAATACGATTTCGAAAACAGGGGAAACCATGCCTCTTTCTTCGGACGAAGGTATTAAAATTCCTATTAAATTTAATAAAGAGGAAAGGGAACTTTCCGTAGAGGAAGCGGCATCCCTTGCTCAAAAAGGTCTCAAATACGATATGATAACCAAGGATTTTGACCGACTTCGCGTTTTAGCGCAGCAAAACGGTAAAAGCGTAGGTGAGTTTCTTTCGATGGTTGAAGGCAACCTTAAAAAAGAACGACGTGATGAAATTTTACTCAAGTGCGGCGGCAATGAGGAACTTACGGATAATTTTATGAGTATGGAGGAAAAATTAGCCCACGATGACGGACAACTGGGGGAATTAAAAGAATTTTTCCCCGAAATTTCCGCATACGAACAATTGCCCGACGAGGTTGTTTTGCGAAGCCGCGAAAAAGGCAGCCGAATACTTGATGAGTATTTGAGGCATCTTCACTCCCTTAAAATGCAAAAGAGGGATGAGGAAGAAAAGAAAAAAGAAGTAAATAAACATACTCTGGGATCTTTAAAAACCGAAGATACGGGAACGGTTGACCCCGTTCGTAATATGTTTTTAAAGGGAATCTGGGGATAAATTAATTTGATAAGGAGAAAATTTTATGTCTATTAATTCAATAGAAAATGCTGCAAGATATTCTGATGAACTCGATACTTTGTTTTCGCAGAAGAGTGCAACAGGTTTCTTTGCAGATAATGCGCTTACCACCAAATTCGTAGGCGCAAAAACCGTTATTATTCCCGATGTGGATTTTCAGGGACTTGCCGATTATGACCGCGATACAGGTTTTACCCGCGGCGCCATAACCGTAAGCAACGCTTCCTATACAATGGCTATGGACCGCGCCCGTTCTTTGCAGATTGACCGCGAAGATATGGATGAAACCGGCATTGCCAACCTTGCGGGTAAGATTTTGGGCGAATATGTTCGCACTAAGGTTGTTCCCGAATGCGATGCCTATGTTATTTCTAAACTTGCCGGTCTTGCCGCAACAAGAGCCAATCTCGTTGATGGTGATATAAATAAGCCCTTTGAGGCACTTTGCAACCTTATTAACGAAGTGCAGAGCGTAGTTGGTTTTGATGAAGAACTAGTAGCATTCCTTGATAGTTCAATGTATGCGGCCCTTATAAATTCTGCCGAAATTTCACGTATGATAACCGTAAGTGATTTCAAGCAGGGCGAAGTTAATCTTAAGGTTAAATCACTAAATGGTGTTGCCATTATTCCCGTAGTTAACGAGAGAATGAAGACAAGTTACACCTTCAATAACGGCGCGCAGGGCGGTTTTAAACCCGACCATAATGCCCGTGAAGTTTATATGCTTGTCTGCCCCAAATCTGCGGCTCACCTCGTAAAGAAAACCGAGCAGATGCGAATTTTCACCCCCGAACAGAATCTTGATGCCGATGCTTATAAGTTCGATTACCGCATTTACTATGATGTATTTGTAAAGAAGAGCGGACTTGACAGTATCTGGGCTTGGATTGCTCCTAAAGTTACAGTTACTGCAGAGCCACAGAGCATCAATGTTACGATGGGCGAAAGTGATGAAACCCTTACCGTAACCGCAACCTGTGACGGCGGCGCGATTGGTTATCAGTGGTACTCTTGTAAGGATGAAAACGGTGGAGGCGCCGTGAAGATTGCCGATGCAACCGAAGCGCAGTTCACTCTTCCTGCTGACCTTACCGCAGGCACCCACTACTACTTTGCTAAAATTACGGTAGATGGCATTCCCGCAAAGGAAAGCGCTGTTTGCTGTGTAACTGTGGAAGAAGTTTAGTTTAAATTTATGGGAGCCGCTTTTAAAAAAGCGGCTCTTTTATAACAAAAAACTTTGAGTACCGGGGAGGTAGAAAATGAATCTTGAACCTAAACATATATATAATGAATATTTAAACGGAGTTAATTTTAAAGAGGCGCTTGGAAGCAAAGGGCTTTATGAACAGAGTAAAATCAACGAGCGTTTTTATATCGGTGACCAATGGTACGGCGCAAACTGCGGAAATGATCGCCCGCTCGTGCGATACAATGTTATAAAACGAATCGGGGATTATAAAATCTCTCAAATTATTTCGGCTCCAACTTCGGTTAAATTTTCGGCAGGCGGTTTTGCCGCCTCAAATAAAATTAATAAGGGAAATATAAAAAGCAGAGAAATCCTTAAAAATAAGGATGGTTTTGAAGGAAAAATCAACGAGGAAGAAATTAATCTTCTTATGCCCGTTCTTGAAGATTACAGAAAAACCGTTTCCCATAGAGTTTCCCTTGATTCGCTTCTGGTTTCCGTTCTGAAAAAGGCGTTCATAAGCGGCACGGGAGTTCTTTACACCTATTGGGATAAGGATGCAGATGCCGATAATTTCGGGGATATAAATTGCGAAGTTTTGGATATCGGTAATGTTTATTTTGCCGACCCATACTGCACCAATATACAAATGCAACCGTATATTATTGTCGCAAGTGAGCTGGATGCGGATTCTCTGCGAAAAGAATTGGGTGAGAAAAAGGGGCGAAACCTAAAGGCCGATAAAAACGGCAAGGTTTTGGTGCTTACTAAGTTTTATAAGTCGGTCACCGCGAAGGGCAAATCCACCGTTAAATGCGTGAAGGTTACTGAAAACTGCGTCATAAGGGAAGAATTTGATACTAAACTTACTCGCTATCCGCTGGCATCTATAAGTTGGGAAGAAAAGGATGGAATTATTTATGGCGAAAGTGAGATTACCTATCTTATTCCCAATCAGATTGCCATAAACCGAATGATAACGGCAAATGTATGGTCTGCTATGACTATGGGTATGCCTATGATGGTGGTAAATGGGGATACGGTAAATGCCGATATCACCAACGACCCGGGACAAATAATCAAGGTCTATGGCACGAATGAGGATGTTTCGGGAGCCATTAAGTATGTTACTCCTCCTGATTTTTGTAGTAATCTTACGGGTAGTGTAAACGAACTTGTAACCAATACCCTGACACAAAGCGGAGCCAATGAAGTAGCCCTCGGAGATAGCAGAGCGGATAACGCGGCGGCTCTTGCTACGATGCTAAATGCCGCTACTTTACCGCTACAACTTTTAAAGGATAAATACTATAGATTTTTAGGTGAACTTTCACTTATCTGGGTTGATTTCTGGTTTACCCATTACGGCAACCGTTCGCTTAAAATCGAAGATGAGAGCGGTATATGGTATATGCCCTTTGATGCGGGAAGATATGCGGATATTATCTGTTCTGCGAAGGTGAAGGCGGAGGATATGAATACGGGCGAAACCGCAGAAACAGTAAATATGCTTACAATGCTTTATGAAAAGGGTGTTTTAAGTAAGCGGCAACTTATAAAGAGGTTGCCCGATGAAATCATAGCCGATAAGGAAGAAATCCTTGAGGAGTTAAATAAGGAGGCCAAAAATGAAGGGTAGCGGAATATTTGATAATGCAATGAAACTTTTGGGTTATACCGATTCAAGCGGTGAAATTCAGGATAGCACAGGATTAAAAGCAAGGGCCACGGCCGCTATAAACCGAATTATTGCAGATTTGAAACTTAATATTTTCATAGAAAAACTAACCGATGAAATTTCTATTTCACAAAGCGGGGAAGATGCCCTTATATACGGTACTGCCATGCTTTTGGCCCTTTCGGATAACGATGGGGGCAAAAATCAACTCTTTGCAAGTATTTATAATGCCAAAAGAAGCGCCTTTCGGGGCAATAAAACCTTCGTTAAGGATAACTTGCCTGTAGCAAACGAGGTGTAGTTTATGAAATACGGCAATATTAAAAGTGAAATGCAAAAGCAGTTCCGTATAGGCGGTCTTTTCGGCGGAGTAAATCTTAAGGATGAAAAGTTTATTGAAAAGAACGAATTAAGTGACTGTAAAAATTTATGGTTCAAAAACGGTGCCCTTCGCACAAGAAGTGGAATAAGAGCATTAGAAAATAGCGTCATCAGTAAAATTGATGAATATTCCGAGTGCGTTTGGCCGTTTAAAATGACAGGAAGTTCGGTTTATATTAAGGATGAGAAAAAAGCCATTGCATATATGGTCGATGGCGATTATATGTCCTATGAACTATTGAGGGTTTTCTTCGTAAGTGATAACGGAAGTTTGGAAGAAACGGCTGCTATTCGTTTGCAAAGGACAAGTTCTGAGGTTTTTTATAGATTTTCCAATATTATGTTTTTCAACGCTTCTTCTACTACGGGCGGCGGTGTTTATGCTTTTGTTACCGTAAGGTCGGGAAGCGAAACGGTTTACCGTATATATGAAATCACCGAAAACTTTGATGGGTGGACAGAACTCGGAGTAACCGATTGCTATGTGCCGATTATTTATATGAATGGCAGAGGCAATAAGTATGCCGAAGCCGAGTCGGGAACTATGTTTTATAATGCCAAACCCACCGAGCCAGAAGCTATTAATATGCTTAATCCTAAGTTTAATGCATATTTTACTACCGATGGCGTATCAGGGACCTTTAAATTGCCCATTTCTGATATTGATGCCAATTTCGTAGAATGCAAAATTTATATTACACCTACCGAATATCTCAGATGGCTTGTAGAACCGGAATATGATAATACCATTCTTCTTTATGACGGTCATACCGTTGCCTTCAGAATCGATAGAGCAAAGGGAATCTTCAATTTCACCGAGGGACAAAAGGAATTTTTATGGCCATATATGTCGGGTTACGGTGGCAACAATATCGAGATAACGGCATATAAAACCATCCCTGATGCTTGGGGTAAAATAGTAGGCGCCAATAGGTGCATAAGTTATAATGGAAGAATGTATTTCTGCGATAACGAATTTAGTGTCAATGAAATTTATTCCTGCCGAAAAACCGCGCCCCTTTATTTCCCGACCAATGCCAAGGTGGCAGTGGGGGATAGAACAGCGCCTATTACGGCTATGGGAATTGTTTGCAATAAATTTATCGTATTTAAACCTACCGAAATATATAAAATCAATGTTACGGTAGGCGATGTCTATTCGCCCGATGGTATCATATCTGGCGCAAAGGCGGGATTTTTGCATAATGATACTCTGACTGCTACGGCGGTACATTCCTTTATCGGTTGCGATTGCCCCGATACCCTTCGCAACTGCTCTAACCGTCTTGTTTGGCTTTCTTCAGCGGGTAAGATTTACACCCTCGCCACGACTACATACGGTAAGGAAAATAATATTTATGAAGTGTCTTCAAATATCGAAAACTTTCTTGACTATTATGGTGAAACCGCGCTTAAAAAGGCGTATGCCGTTGATATAGGCGGATATTATATGTTAATATTAGGCGATAAAATGGCGGTTATGGATTATAGAATAAAGGATTTTGGATTTCCTTATAAATATGCCAATCCCAATGAAAACAACGGTCAAATCGCTTGGTATTTCTGGGAACACAAAATCGGTGGAAGTATGGTTTCCGCCGATAAGGTAAATAAAAATGTTGTCTTTGCTTGCAACAGTAAAAATCTAAAATTTCAGTATATTGCTATGTTGTCGGGTGAAAAGGATATAGTTATAGAACAGAACGATAGCGGCGAAATATCATTTAAAGAATATGATATTGAGGGAAGGGTTACTACCGCATTTACGGATTTTGAAAGTATGGATACTTTAAAAACCATAAATAAAATTCATATTGGTTTAGAGCCCGCTTCCGATATCAAAATAGCGGTATCGGGGGATGAAAACAGAGGTGAAGTTATTATAAGACCAAAAACAACGCGCTACGAGGTAACACCTATAATTATCCCCATAAGAAAAACAAACCGACTTAAAATTTCTCTCGAAAGCAAGGATAGATTTGCGGTGGGCGGCATATTAATTAATTATACGCCCATAGGTTAATTAAACTACGCCAAAGGAGATAATATGAAACGAGCCGCAATTATTTGCCTTTGCATTTTGTTGTTTGTTTGCGGTTGCCAAGAAAACGAAGGCCAAGAGAGAATAAAAGATGATAACAGTATCTATCATAAAGGGGTATGGGTAACCTACGGAGAACTTAACGGTATGCTTGCATCTGATTTCAAGGATGAATTTTCAAAGGTTATAGAAAAATGCAAAGAAAAGGGCATAACCGATATTTTTGTTCATACAAGAGCTTTTTGCGATGCCTATTACCCATCCTCGCTTTTTCCGATGGCTGAAAGTGTAAAAAGCGCAGAATTTGATATTTTGGAGTTTATGGTCGAGTCGGCGCATCAAAAAAACATACGGTTTCACGCCTGGATCAATCCCTATAGGGTGAGAACGGCGGACAATAATATTCAAAATATAAATCAAGAAAGCCCCGCGTATAAGTGGGGCTTATCGGAAGAACTCCTTGTAACAGGAAGCGGAATTTATCTTAATCCCGCTTCCTATAAGGCAAGGATACTTGTAACCGATGGGGTAAGGGAAATACTTAATACCTACGCCGTTGACGGCATACATTTTGATGATTATTTTTATCCAATGGACCTAAATCAAGAAGATATATCCTCTTATCAGAAATACTGTGCTTCTACCGAAAACCCCGTTTCAATAGAGGATTGGCGCAGAGGTAATGTGAACGCCCTTATCAGCGGGGTATATACGGCTATAAAATTTATAAATAAGGATATAATTTTTAGCGTAAGTCCCGCGGCGGATATTGAAAAAAACTATAATTGCCGTTATGCAGATGTTACAGTTTGGGGAGAGAGCGGCTGCGTTGATTGGATAATCCCGCAACTCTATTTCGGTTTTAATTATCCCGACTCTAAATTCTGTTTCAATAATCTTCTGGATTCTTGGAAAAGGGAACTCAAAAGCAGCAAGGCGAAACTTTTAATAGGTCTTGCAAGTTATAAGGTTGGCACCCAAACTATGCCCGATGCTGCCGAGTGGATTTTAGGTGAAGAAATAATTAAAGCCCAAGAGAAAATATGCGAAGAAGATGAAGATATCTACGGCCATCTGTATTTTTCTTATTCATACATAAAATAATCGGCTTAACGGTTTTCCGTTAAGCCGATTTGTTTTTAATCGCAAACCTTGGTTATCCAATTGAAGTCATCTTCAATTTTGCCCCATTGGATACCGGTAAGATTATCGTAAAGTTTTTGTGTCAGTTCCCCAATTTTGTTATCGCAAACGGTATATTCTTTACCTTCATAGAAAAGATTGCCGATGGGCGAAACAACGGCGGCGGTGCCTGTGCCCCAGGCCTCCTCTAAAAGACCGTTTTTAGCGGCATCAAAGAGTTCATCGACCGAAATCTGTCTCTCCTCAACCTCATAGCCCCAACTTTTAAGCAGTTGAATGCAGGATTTTCTTGTAATACCGGGAAGAACGGAACCCATAAGCGCGGGGGTTACGATTTTGCCGCCGATTTTGAACATAACGTTCATAGCGCCAACCTCTTCGATATATTTACGCTCAACACCATCAAGCCAGAGCACCTGAGTATAGCCATTATCTTCTGCTTTTTGGCCTGCCCGTAAGCTCGCGGCATAGTTGCCTCCGCATTTTGCTTCACCGGTTCCGCCTCTTACTGCGCGAACATCGGTAGATTCAATGGCGATTTTAACGGGGTTGAGTCCCTCGGCATAGTAAGCGCCAACGGGGGAGCAGATAACCGCAAAAACGGCGTTTTTAACCGCGTGAACTCCAAGATGGGGATCATTTCCGTAAAGGAAGGGGCGGATATAAAGTGAAGTGCCCTCGCTTTTCGGTACCCAATCTTTTTCGAGTTCAACGAGGGTTTTTATAATATCCAATGCGCCTTCGGGGTCTAAAGTAGGAAGACAAAGACGGGCGGCCGAATTATTAAGGCGTTTCACATTTTCTTCGGGTCTAAAGAGCTGAATTCCGCCTCGTTCGTTTCTATACGCCTTAAGTCCCTCAAAGACTTCGGCACCGTAATGAAAAACGGTAGATGCAGGATGGGTGGGCAGGGGGCCAAAGGGAACTATGCGGGCATCGTGCCAACCTTCGCCTTCGCTATAATCCATAAGAAACATATGGTCGGTGAAAATTTTGCCGAAACCGAGTTTACTTTCATCGGTGGGGCGGGGACTTTGATTTTTGGTTTTTGTAATGCTAATTTGGTATTTCATAAATATATCTCCTGTGATTTGGCTGTTAAATGATTTTTGAGAGTTCTTCGATTTCTTCTTCGGTGGTGCTAAATCCGGTAGCAAAACGCACAACCGTATGATTTTCATCATATTTTTCCCAGAAACCGAAATTTACCTTTTCCTTAAGTTGCTCCATCTTACTGTTTTCAAGCACGATGAACTGCTGATTGGTAGGTGAATCAATGAAGAAGGGATATCCCTTTTCTTTAAATATAGCTTTGATTTTCTCGGCCATATCTATGGCGTGACGGCCGATTTTAAAATATAGATCATCGGTGAAAAGAGCATCGAACTGAATTCCTAAAAGGCGGCCTTTGGCAAGCAGGGCGCCATTTTTCTTAATGAGATTTATAAAATGAGCGGGAGCGTTGTTTTTGGTGAACACCACCGCCTCGCCGCAAAGGGCTCCCATTTTTGTACCACCGATATAGAAAACATCGCAAAGTTTTGCTATATCTTCAAGTGTTACATCGGTTCCATAACTCATAAGCCCGTAACCGAGGCGCGCTCCGTCAAGAAACAGAGGAATATTATATTGGCGGCAAACTGAAGATATATTTTCAAGTTCTGCCTTGCTATATAAAGTTCCGTACTCGGTGGGGTGAGAAATATAAACCATACCGGGAAAAACCATATGCTCACAGTTTTCATCCGCATAAAAAGTTTTGAGTAAATTCAGAAGGTCATCGGCATTGATTTTGCCAAGTGTCTGCGGAAGTTCCAAAACTTTATGGCCTGTATGCTCAACGGCGCCTGCCTCATGGGCGTGAATATGGCCCGTTTTAGCCGAGATAACCCCTTCATACTTTTTAAGCATAGAGGATATTACCACTGCATTTGCCTGAGTTCCGCCAACGAGAAAATAAACCTTGGCATCGTGGCATCCGCAGGCATTTTTAATTTTTTCTTCGGCGCTTAAGCAAAATCTATCGGTACCGTAACCCGAGGTGGCCTCAAGGTTATTTTCGCAAAGGGCTTTTAGCACATCGGGGTGAGCCCCTGCAATATAATCGCTCTGAAAAGAAAGTTTATTACTCATAATCAACCTCGCCATCAAGTTCGCTTTGTTCCTTGAGTTCCATCATTTTTCTGATACATTCGGGGCATACATAATGATTATTGTATTCAATAACCCCTAAAATCTCCTCGCAGAAAACACAAGCGGGTTGATATTTTTTCAAGATGATGGAATCGTTTTCCATATATATTTCTAAACTGTCAACATTGCTTTTAATATTAAGCTGTTTGCGAATTTCTTTGGGTATTACTACCCTGCCCATACGGTCTACGGGACGGACTACGCCTGTTGATTTCATACGCTCAACTCCTTTGCAAAAAGTATACCACTTGTGACATTAAATGTCAATAAAAACTGCCCGAGCCGTTTTGAAAATCATTACGACTCGGGCACAACAAGAGAGTTGTCAAAAATTATTCTTCACCGTTTTTTATAGCGGCGGCGTGTTCTGCTTGAATTGCCTCATCATAGGAGATGACGGGCTCAACATCTTTGTTTTTAACCTTGCGGTCAACATAGTTCTTTGTAATCTTAATTACAAGAGGAATCATAAAGAGAACACCGATA
>JAZNFF010000038.1:0-61990 GCA_045588995.1 Acutalibacteraceae bacterium | reverse complement strand
CTTGACTTTATACGGTTTTTAAAGTAAAATAGACCTTGCGTTAGGTTAATAACGTATGCGGGTGTGGCGGAATTGGCAGACGCACTAGCCTTAGGAGCTAGCGCCTCGGCGTGCAGGTTCAAGTCCTGTCACCCGCACCAAAAAGAGAAGGACTGCTAATGCAGTCCTTCTCTTTTTGTGTTTGTGTTCGCAGAACACAACATCGTTTTGCGGCGAAACCGCAAACATCATTTGACCGTTAGGTCAATATCATTTCGATTACAACTCCGCTAAAATTTCTTCGGCGTTGGTATCGGGTTTTACTTTTTCCATCCTTTTTTCGATAAATCCTTCTTCATCTATGATAAAGGTGGTACGCACAACCCCCATAGAAACCTTTCCGCACATTTTCTTTTCCTGCCAAACCCCGTATGCCTTGATAGCTTCGAGGTCGGGGTCGGAAAGCAAAACAAAGGGCAGGTTATACTTTTCGGCAAACTTAATATGAGAATTTACGCTATCCTTACTAACGCCGATAACGACAATGCCCTTCTTCTCAAATTCACTGTAAAGTCCCGCAAAGGCGCAGGCCTGACGGGTACAACCCGGGGTGTTATCCTTTGGATAAAAGTATAAAACGACCTTTTTACCGCGAAAATCCGACAGAGAAACATCATTATTATTCTTATCTTTAAGTGTGAAATCGGGAGCTTTAATTCTTTCTGTCATATTAATTCTCCTTTAGCCAAATATTCTTCTGCAAAATGGACTGCCGTAGCACCATCACCGACGGCGGTCACTACCTGACGGAAGGGTTTTGTTCGCACATCTCCCACCGCGTAAACGCCATCTATTTGGGTTTCAGTAGTTTCATCCGCCTTAATATATCCGCTCTTATCGAGGGGTAGTTGTCCGCCTAAAAATTCGGTGGAGGGTTTTCTGCCGATGCTGATAAACACTCCGTCGCAGACGATATTTTCGACTTTTTCTGTCTTCAAATTCTTAATTTTGAGCCCCTTGAAACCATCTTCAAATAAAATTTCCGATACAGCGCTATCCCAAATAAACTCCACATTTTCGGCCTTCATTAAGGGCTCGTGATATATTTTAGTGGCCTTCAAAGTGTCTCGGCGATGGATAAGATATACCTTTTTGCAAAGCCGCGAAAGATATAATGCATCCCCCGCGGCAGAGTTTCCGCCGCCCACGACCGCAACGGTCTTCTCTTTATAAAATCTTCCGTCACAATGGGCGCAGTAATGCACGCCCATACCCGTTAGTTCTTCTTCCCTTTCTATGCCGAGCCGCTTTGGGTCTGCGCCCGTAGCGATGACCACCGTTTTTGAAAAAAGTTTTCCGCTATCGGTGGTAACCGTTTTTATCTTGCCCGAAAGTTCTGCGCTTAAAACCTCGCCATAATATGTGGAGGCGCCAAACTTTTCGGCCGATACTTGCATATTCATACCAAGTGTAAACCCATCGATACCATCGGGAAAACCGGGATAATTATCTATATCCCCTGTAAGCGTCATCTGACCGCCCACCGAGAGCCGCTCGATTATGAGGGTATCAAGTCCCGCTCTTGCGGCATACAAAGCGGCAGTATACCCCGCGGGGCCGCCGCCTATAATTATCATATCATAAATTCGTTCCATACTTTAACCCCTGTTGACACCTTGCGAAAAAAATATTATAATACTAACCGAGCATTGCAAGTATCTGGGCTTTGGGCTTTGCGCCCATAGATTTATTGATTATTTCGCCCTTTTCCATTACAACGATGGTAGGGATGCTCATAATACCGAATTTACCTGCTAAATCGGGATTTTCATCAACATTTACCTTGCAAACCGCGATTTCGGAATTTTCTTCTGCGATTTCATCTATTATAGGCGAAACCATTCTGCAAGGTCCGCACCAATCGGCATAAAAATCTATAAGAACCTTTTTCTCACCGCCGATTATTTCATCAAAATTTTCTTTATTTAATTTTATAACAGACATATTAAATCTCCTTCGTTTTAAACTATATACATATTATACCATAAATACAAACAAATTTCAATAATCGAGGTAAACATGAAAAAACTCAAAAAACTTTTAGAGGTATTTTTAGTGTTTTTCCGCATAGGTGCCTTTACTTTTGGCGGCGGATACGCTATGATACCCCTCATTCAAAAAGAAACGGTTGAAAATAAAAAATGGATTACCGATGACGATATTTTAGAGATAATCGCCATAGCGGAATCAACCCCCGGTCCCATAGCCATAAATTCTTCTACCTTCGTTGGATACCGTGTGGCTGGATTCTGGGGCGCATTTTTCGGCACTGTCGGCACCGTTCTTCCCTCTTTTACCATCATTCTTATAATCTCTTTTTTACTAAAAGAGTTTAAGGATATTCTTGCCGTGCAGTATGCCTTTCAGGGTATAAGAGCCGGCGTTTTGGCCCTTATTATAAAGGCACTTTGGAATATGTATAAAAAAGTACCCAAAGGCACGGTTGCCTATATTATTATGGCCGCTTCCTTTGTCGTTGCCGCCTTTACGGATATAAGCGTTCTTTATGTCATTATAGGTTGCGCGGTATTTGGCCTTATAACCTCTTTTATTGCTGAAAGGAGGGCCAAAAAATGATATTTTTAAAACTCTTTTTAACCTTTTTCAAAATAGGTCTTTTCACATTCGGCGGCGGTTACGCTATGCTACCTCTTATTCAGTCGGAGGTAATTAATAACGGCTGGATGGCAGAACAGGAAATTATAGATTTTATTGCCGTAAGCGAAAGCACACCGGGCCCCTTTGCCATAAATATATCCACATATATCGGCTCTGTTTTGGGCGGTCAATCGGCTCTCGGAGGGGTCTTCGGCAGTATTTTCGGCGGATTTTGCGCCACCTCGGGCGTCGTCCTTCCCTCTTTTATAATAATTCTTATAGTTGCTAAATGCTATGATAAGTTCAAAGAAAACAAAATAGTAAAGGGTTGTATGACAGGACTTAAACCCGCTGTAGTAGGGTTGATAGGCGCAGCATTTATTGGAATGGCGGCGACTGTTTTCTTTCCCACAGGTTTTTCTTTAGAAATTTTCAAAAATATCTCACTTTATGTTTCCCTTGCGATTTTAGGAATCTCTCTCGTGCTTTCCTTTAAAAAGGTGCACCCCATACTCATTATCTGCCTTTCCGCAGTTTTGGGAATTGTATCTGGGTACGTATTATAAATTGTCGGGCTTGAGGTTAAACCTCAAGCCCACTTTTATTTTTTTAAATCATATTGAAATATTTAATGATTTAGTGATACAATAATAACAGTAATTTCACGGAGATGCTTTTATGGTTTTATTTTGGACCCTATGCGGTATTTGTTTTATTGCCGCCATTATTCTGACAATTTCATATATCTGTTTTCGTATGGCATTTTTTGTTAACCGTAAAAACGATATAAAAGGATTTACTATGCCTGATGGCGAAATCTATAAGCCACACAGTGATACTATGCGCAACTGGGCAGAAGAGGTTAAAAATATGCCCCACGAAAATTTCAGCATAACCTCTTTTGATGGGCTCAAGCTCTGCGGTAAATATTATGAATACGCCAAGGGAGCCCCTATTGAACTTATGTTTCACGGATATAGGGGAAGCGCCGAAAGGGACCTTTGCGGCGGCGTTCAGCGTTGTTTTCATCTCGGTCGCAGCGCCCTTCTTGTAGACCAAAGAGGCATTGGCCATAGCGAAGGAAATATTATAACCTTTGGCATAAATGAGCGCAAAGATTGCCTTAGCTGGATAGATTTTATGATTGAGCATTTTGGGGATGACGTGAAGATTATAATTTGCGGAATTTCTATGGGCGCCTCAACCGTTTTGATGGCATCAGGCGAAGAATTACCCCCTAATGTTATAGGTGTCCTTGCCGACTGCGGTTATAATAGCGCCAAGGATATTATAAAATCGGTTATAGAAAAGATGGGACTACCGAAAAACCTTGCCTACCCCTTTGTGAAATTGGGCGCCCGTATTTACGGACATTTTAATTTAGAAGAAACCACACCTGAAGAAGCCCTTAAAAAATGTAAAATTCCCGTGATTTTCTTCCACGGCGATACCGATGATTTCGTGCCCTATGAAATGAGCGAAAGGAACTATAATGCCTGCATTTCCAAGAAAAAATTGGTGAGAATAAAAGGCGCGGGACACGGATTGAGTTATATAATAGACCCCGATTTATACCTTAATTCCCTAAAAGAATTTTTTGCATAAATGTTAAACCTCCGAGAGTAAGTCTCGGAGGTTTATTTTTATTTATTAAGCTGTTTTTGGATTTCGGCCATAACGAGTTTTGTTATGGTTTCAATATCGGCATTCGACATGCCGCCGCCTACATTTGCCTTGCCGTCACTACTGAAGAGTTTCATCTTCTTCATAGTTTCCTGCTTAACGGCCTCAACTGCGGCAGGAATAAGGTCGATAACGCCCTTTTCCATACTTGTAAATCTCTTGAATTCGGCCTCAACCGCGGCAATATTTATATCGGTAAAGATATTAACCTTGCTGATACCTTCCTGTATTGCCTTTCTGAAGTCATTATCGGTAAGACCTGAGCCACCGTGAAGTACCAAAGGAACATCAACGGTATTAGCTATTGTACGGATTCTCTCAAAATCAAGTTTCGGAGGAAGTTTATATGCGCCGTGAGCATTACCAACGGCGATAGCAAGAGCATCAACTCCTGTTTTCTCAACGAAATCTTTAGCAAGACGGGGATCGGTAAAGAACTTTGAGGGGTCGGCAAGATGGTCACTACCTTCAGCAGAGCCCTCATTATCGCCAACGTGACCAAGTTCGCCTTCGATAGTAGCGCCGTAGGAATGGGCGATATCTGCCATCTCCTTAACCTTGCGAACATTATCTTCGTAGGAATCGGTGGAGCAGTCATACATAATAGAACTGAAACCGAGTTCAAGTGCCTTAATACAAGTATCGTATTTAAGACCGTGGTCAAGATGAACTACAACCGGCACATTCGCCTTTTTTGCCATAGGAATAAGGTAATAAGAAACCTCATCCAAAGGTCCGTAAGGGAGCAATACCTCAGCAGTACCCATAATAACAGGTGACTGCGTAGCTTCTGCGGCAGCAATGATACCGCGGGCAAGTTCTAAATTTACGGCATTAAAAAGTCCTACCGCATACTTATTCTTCTTAGCAGGCCTTAAGACCTCATTCATATTAACAATCATTTTTTATTCTCCTATCCAATATTAATTACGGTCACACCGTATTCATCGAGTGTTTCTTTAAGCGAACCGTTAACCTCACCGTCGGTAATAAGATGCTGAACGTTTTCGAAGGTAGAAAGCCGCATATATCCCACTCTTCCGATTTTGGATTTATCGCAAAGATAATAGTGAGCGCGGGAATTCTTAAGCATACTCTGCTTTATAAAACACTCTTGCTCATTACCCTCAAGTATAATTGAATTCTCACCTATACCGCGGCTTGAAAAGAACATTTTATCGGCAAAGTAATTATCGGTTATATAATTTTCAGCCATTGCGCCTACAAGTGACTGGTTATTGCTTACAATTCCGCCAACGGCGATAACCTTAACCCCTTCAACACCGCTTAATTCATTTATAACCCTTATTGAGTTGGTTATAACTGTGATATTTTTCATAGCTTTGAGTTCCTTGGCCATATAGAAGGTGGTGGTTGAAGCATCTAAAAATACAGTATCGCCCGTTGCGATATACTGAACTGCTTTGCGGGCAAGGGCCTGTTTTGCCTCAACATTTAATGTTTTTCTTTTTTCAAGGGAAAACTCATAGTTGCCTTCATCCATAGGAAGCGCGCCGCCGTGAGTTCTTCTGAGCATTTCCTTCGCCTCTAATTTTTCAAGGTCGCGGCGAACGGTTTCTTCAGTAACACCAAGTTCTGCGCTTAGTTTACTTACCATTACTGCGCCTTCAATACTTAAAAGTTCAAGAATTCTCTTTTGTCTTTCTAAAGCGAGCATATTTCCCTCCAACTTGACTATTCTACTTCATAGTCAAAGAATTTCATAATTTCGCCGTGGGGAGAGGCAATTACTGCATTGCCGTGAACTTTACCAAGGGGTTTTGCCTCGTTAACACCCGCTTCTATAGCGGCTTTTACGGCCGAAACCTTACCCTTAATAATCAGGGTTACAAGGCGTCCGCCAAGGCGCTTTTCAGTATGAATCAAGCGTACATCGGCGGCTTTGAGCATAGCATCAAGGCCAACTATGGAGCAAACAAGTCCCGAAACCTCCAAAAGTCCGATAGAAAAATCTACATCGGGGGCTTCATCCTTTACTCCCATAAAACTTTTAGGCAGTTTTTTATTATATTTATCCTTATTCATATCAAGAAGATATGCCATCTTCTCGGTGCCGTCGCCGGGGCGAGATATCACGTGAGACGCGATATACATACCCTCGCTCTTAGCATATTCGCTTGAAGTATCGATAGCCGCTTTAACCGAAGCGTTATCGCCTTCAACCTTAACCTGCATAACAAGAGGGGCCGGTACCTTTTCGCTGCCGGGTCTTGTTCTATCAAAAGCAATAACCTTAACATTGGCAGCTTTTGCCGCCATATCTGCGGCGCAAACGGCCGTTGTAAAGCTATAAACTTCTAACATTCCTAATGCGTTCATATTTTCCTCCGATTATACGATGTGTAGACCGTCAACCATTACGCAACGGCGCTGTCTTGTAAACGAGTGGGTGGCGGTAAGGCCTTCACCTGTGGGTCCTGCGATGGTAAAGGTTGTGTAACCCTCTCCGCCTGCGCCGATTCCTGCATAGGAAGGAGCGTTTTTAACAAATATAGTAGTTTCAACCTCGCGCGCGAAACGGGTGAGATTATCAACATTTTTAGAGTGAATATGAGCGGAATGTCTGTTTCCGTGCTCTGCGGCAACCGCCTTTTCGATGGCTTCATCAATATCAGCAACTCTTACCACCGCGAGAATAGGCATCATCATTTCAACCTGAACGAAGGGGTGAGCCGCATTGGTTTCGCAGATGATGAGTCGCGCATCGGAATTGATACCAAGTTCCTTTAAGAACTTACCTGCATCCTTGCCAACCCATTTTTTATTGATGGAATATTTTCCGTCTTTTTCAACCAAGCAGAGCTTAACGAGGGCATCTATCTGGGAATCCTTGATAAGATATGCGCCTGCCTCCTGCATAGAAGCGATAAGTTCATCGGTTATAGAGTTTACTGCAAAGCACTCTTTTTCTGCAATGCAAGGAAGGTTATTATCAAAGCTTGCGCCCGCGACAATATCCCTTGCCGCCTTTTTAATATCGGCGGTTTCATCAACGATAACAGGGGGATTGCCCGCGCCTGCGCCGATGGCCTTTTTGCCCGAAGAAAGAAGTGTTCTAACAACTCCGGGGCCGCCCGTTGCAACAAGCATACGAACTATAGGTGACTTCATCATTTCATTAGAAGTGTCCATAGTGGGCTTTTTAACGGATACAACCAAGTTTTCGGGACCACCCGCCGCTATAACTGCGCGATTAACGAGGTCAACTGCATAGTTTGCAACCTTGCAGGCATTGGGGTGGGGGTTAAATACAACTGCATTGCCGCCCGCTATCATACCAATGGAGTTACAGATAACGGTTTCGCTGGGATTTGTAGAAGGAGTGATGCTTCCGATAACGCCGTAAGGAGCCATTTCTATAAGGGTAAGTCCGTTATCACCCGTCATAACGCTGGGAGCCAAATCTTCGGTACCGGGGGTCTTATTTGCAACCAACTGATGCTTGATTATCTTATCGGAAACTCTGCCCATACCCGTTTCACTTACACCCATTTTAGCCATTTCTTCGGCTTCATTTAGGGTGAGTTCGCGGATTTTAGAGATGATTTGTTCTCTCTGAGCAACACTATAAGAACGATATTTCTTATATGCTTTATTAACCGCATCAAGCGCCTCTGTCATTGTTTCGAAAACGCCCTTCAAATCTGTGCCGCCCGAAGTTGCGCCTTCAGACATATTTGATAATACACTTTTAACTATTTCGGTTATCTGTTTTTCATCCATTTTCATTGATTTCGGCAACCTTTCGTTTATATTTATCCGTTATTTATCTTATTTGCGACTATGCCGCAAAGTTATTTTCAAATTAAACCGCATTTGCGGGACCTTCGCTCAAAAGCAAGGTTCGTTTTTATGAGATTGGCTTTTGGCGTCGCCCCGAAGGGCGACACCTATTACCTTTTTTAGCGATTGTAAAGCTTTTATAGTCCTATGGAATCATCAATGATACCTACGATAGCAGCATCAACGGGTGAATCCTTAACTCCGCAACCTATACGGGCTGCAGAGCCAAAAGCTACCAAAACATCTTCGCCGATACCGGCGCCCACATTATCGATAGCAACGATTCTTCCGTTACCGTCCATATTACTGTATGGCTCTACAATCATAAATTTGTGACCTGTGAGCTTCTCGTTTTTACGGGTAGCAACCACACTGCCAACAACTTTTCCTACTATCATACCTAATCTGCCTTCCAATTATTTTATAGGAAGAATATTACTTAATAGAGGGAAGAATCTTCTCAACATCGCCGTGAGGACGGGGAATAACGTGAGTAGCGATGATTTCGCCGAGAGAAGAAGCAGCAGCGCCGCCTGCTTCAACAGCAGATTTAACTGCGCCAACATCTCCGCGTACCATAACGCTTACAAGACCGGAACCGATTTTCTCGGTGCCGATAAGTACTACATTAGCGGCCTTAACCATAGCATCAGCAGCTTCAATAGCAGCTACCAAACCTCTTGTTTCAATCATACCTAAAGCTTCCTGTGACATTCTTTTTTCCTCCTTGACTGTCTTTTCGGGTTTTGCTTCATTTTTAACCTCTACCTTTGTGGTAGCGGGTTTTTTTGCTTTTTCTTCACTTGCAACCTTTTTGGTGGTGGTTGCACTTGTTGTTTTTTTCGTTTCAGCCATTTTCTTCACCGCCTATTAAAATTTGGGAAGAATCTTCTCAACATCGCTGTGAGGACGGGGAATTACGTGAACTGCAACGAGTTCGCCAAGACGGCTTGCACAGTTTGCGCCAACCTCAGTTGCTGCCTTAACTGCGCCAACATCTCCGCGTACCATAACGCTTACGAGTCCTGAACCGATTTTTTCGGTACCGATAAGTTCAACATTTGCGGCTTTAACCATTGCATCGGCTGCCTCAACTGCGGCTACCAAACCTCTGGTTTCTACCATTCCTAATGCTTCAAGTGCCATTTTCCTACACCTCCAAAAAGTAATTATTCATTAATTATTGCTATTTTTAAACCTTCCATCTTCAGATTAGTGATATGAGCTTCATTAATCTGAGAAAGAGGGAATTTATGAGTTATAAGCTTCTCCATAGGAAGACCGATGCCCTTTGCTCTCTTTAAGAAATCAAAAGTTGTAGCATAGTCGCGAAGGGTATAAACCCAAGAGCCAACGGTGGTAATTTCCTTAGCGCAGATATCAAAGTGGGGATTTATTGTAGCATCTCCGCCATTGATGAAGAAACCGAGTTCGCAAAGTCCGCCGCCCGAACGGATGAACTTATAGATATTGCTGTGAGCAACGGGAGAGCCGGTGCACTGGAATGCAAAGTCGGCTTCGTAACCGCCGAAGGCATCCTTAACCGCAGCTGCGAGTTCTTCAATGCCTTTATGGTTTTTGAAGTTAACCGCATTGTCTGCGCCCATTTCCTTGGCGAAGGCAAGACGTTTATCTTCACCGTCAACAGCAACTATATTCTGGATACCCATTGTGCGAAGAATTGCGATACAGATAAGACCTATAGGTCCGCAACCCTGAACAACAACGCGGCTATTGAAACGGAGAATTCCCGTGGTTTTTGCTCTTTCAACTGCGTGAATAAGAACTGCGCAGGGCTCTATAAGAATTCTCTCTTCGAGGCCCAAATCACTTACATTAAATACGGTTGAGCCACCGCGGATTACCATATAATCGGCAAACCATCCGTTAAGATGAATATCATCATCGGGGATAAGGCCGTAAACATCGGCGCCGCCTACATTCTGCTTATTAAGGTCAAACATTGTGATATCGGGGTTATCCTTAAATATCATACAGGTTACAACCTTATCGCCTATTGAAAGGGGCTTGCCTGCACTATCCTTCTTAACATTTTTACCCATCTTTACGATTTCGCCTGTGCCCTCGTGACCGAGAACTACGGGGATAAGACCGAAGGGGTCACGCTTGAATTCGTGAGCATCGGTACCGCAAACGCCGCATCCTTCAACCTTAACGAGAATATCATCATCGCCAAGTTCGGGGATGGGGAATTCCTTGATATCGTAATGCTCAAGGGCGGTGAGCATTGCCGCGCGGCTTTTAGAAGGAATCGGGCCGTTCGCTGATGATTTCTGGGGAGCGGCGCCGCCCATTTCTTTGAGCACTTGCTTAACAATTTGCTCTACATTTTTTGAATCAATATTCATCTTATCTTCTCCAATCTTGAAGTATTTTTACTTATTTAAATAGGTTATGAGCTCGTTTATGCCGAAGCCCGTAACCGAATCAACTCTGAAAACCTTTTGGCATCCGCTGATTCTCAGCCAATTCTCTGCCCTATCGGGATTGGCATCGGGTTGTTCGCATTTAGTAACAATTCCGATAACCTCTCGGTTTACCATACAGGTAACACAAGGGGGAAAAAGAGAATAGGGTTCGGTGGCGCTTATAAGCAGTCCCACCATATCCGCCTCATAGGAATAAAGAGCCAACGCTCTGCCAAGGTGATGAGTTTGGGCATATTCGCCGGGGGTATCAATAAGGGTGTTTTCAAACTTTATGTATTGGGTTTTATCGTAACTTATTTCTTCGCCCCTGAGTACTTGAGTGAGGGTGGTTTTTCCGCTCTCGCTTCTGCCCATTAAAATCAGTTTTTTCATTATGTTTTTGTTATGGGGCAAACGGTGAAGCCCAAGGTATCGCGGCAATAATCCACCAAAGCATTGAGGGATGAGATAACATCGGAAACAGAGCCCGTTACAATGAGAGTTCCGCTGAATCTATCCACAAATCCAAGTTCCACATTTGAGGACTTTGTTGCGATATCTCCTGCTATGATAGCGGTTTCCGCAGGTGACATAGTAACTATACCGATTGCGGTTTTTGAATATTCTATAGCGGGGTCAAGACCGAGCTTTTTATAAAGAATATCATCGGGATTGGCAATAACATGGGCTATTGTAATCTGTTTACCGGGAACAAGTTCCTGCACTATTCGCAGTTTATCCTGAAGAGATAATTCCTGACTCATATCTTAACCTCCTATCTTGCATTTAAGCCCGTAACTTTCGGCTACGGATTTAAGTTTTTGCATGTGTTCATCTGTGGGGGAAGGGATATCTCCCATCATATACTTTCTTCCAAGTCCCTCATATTTATCTCTGCCGAAACTATGGTAGGGCAAAAGATTTATTTCATCCACGCCCTTAAGCGATGCGGCAAATTTGGCTATGGCGCCGATTTCTCTCTCTGTATCGTTAAAGGTAGGAATAACGGGAACTCGGATTATAAGTTTCTTTGCATTTTCTGCAATTTTTTTGGCATTTTCGAGTATCAGCTCGTTGGGTTGCGTAGTAAACTCTTTATGCTTTTCCGAATCGGTATGCTTAATATCCATAAGCACCGTATCAATATAAGGCAAAAGTTTTTCTATGGTTTCCCATTTTGCAAACCCCGTAGTTTCCACTGCGGTATTTATGGCGTTTTCTTTGGCGGTGCGCAAAAGCGCATAGGCGAATTCGCTCTGACAAAGCATTTCGCCGCCCGAAAGGGTAAGTCCGCCGCCCGAACGCCTATAATAAGGCATATCCTGCTTTACGGTTTTCATTACCTCTTCCACCGAAACATCGCGGCCAACCACTTTTTCTTTTCCGTTTTGTATCATAGTTTGAATTTCGCTTTTTTGCGATTCGGGATTGCAACACCAACGGCATCGAAGGGCGCACCCTTTAAGGAAAACTATGGTACGGATTCCGGGGCCATCATGCACCGAGAACTTCTGAATATCGAAAATTCTGCCCGTTACGTTAGAGTAATCCGACATATTTTCTTAAAATCCTCCCTGCTCGGTACGGTTTATAATATCATCCTGAAGGGATTTCGAGAGGGTTGTGAAGAGGGCGCTGTAGCCCGCAACACGAACAACCAAGTTTTTATAGTTTTCGGGATGAAGTTGAGCATCGCGAAGGGTTTCGCGGCTAACAACATTAAACTGCATATGCATACCCTTCTGGTCAAAGAAGGCGCGGATAAGGGAGATGAATCCTTCAATACCCGAAGCGCCCTTAAGGGCAGAGGGATGGAACTTCATATTAAAGAGAGTTCCGTTAGAGGCGATTCCGTGGTCAAGTTTTGCTACGGAGTTTGCCGAAGCGGTAGGACCGTTAACATCGCAACCTGCTGCAGGGGATACACCGTCTGCCACGGGCGTTCCTGCAAGTCGCGCATCGGGGGTAGCGCCCGTCTGCATACCGAGAGGAACGTTAGCAGATACGGGATAAAGTCCCGCGTGGTATCTTCCGCCTCTGGGATTTTCGTATTTTTCAACGGGCCGTGTATATGTATAAGCGGCCTCTCTGCCGTACATATCAACCTCATCAATATCATTACCGAACTTGGGTAATGCCTTGATTTTATCATAAAGGGCCTTATATTTCTTTTTCTTATCTTCGGAAATATTATTGCTCTTTATCTGGGCAAATATCTCGGCAATCTGATCGCCCGATACTTCATAGCCCTTAGACATTATTTCTTTAACAACATCTACCGTTAAGGATTTTGCATATCCATCGCAATACTCCATACCGAAGTTATTCTTTAAAGCATCGGCATATTCGGAAAGGGTTACGGTTTTGGTTTTATAAACAAGTTCATCAACGGCATAAAGCGCATCGGCCACATTGGCAATACCAAAGCCCTGAGGACCCGTAAAGTTATAAACGGCGCCGCCTTCCTGAGCCGACTTGCCCTTGCCGATACAATCTTGAACCATAGAAGAAACAAAAGGAAGCGGACAACGCTCCATATGAGCCATATCCACCGCGTTATCTGCATTAACCATCAGCTTAACTGCATATTCCTGCTGCTCTTTATAAGCATTAAAGAATTTTTCATATGTATCGAGAGAAGCAAGTGTTCCCGTTTGGGGACCAATCTGAACTCCCTTATCAACACCGTTTGTGAAAACGAGTTCTAATGTACGGCACATATTGAAGAAAGCCGCATCGTGCCAACCGTCAGTTTTGCCGCCCTTCTGGGGTTCAACGCAACCGATTACGCAATACTCTCTGGCATCTTCTAAAGAAAGGCCGCGGGAAATAAGCGCGGGGATTATAATTTCATCGTTATAATAAGCGGGAAGACCGATACCCGTTTTGGTAAGTTCTGCCGCCTTAACCAAAAGATCGTGGGGTGTGCCGTTCCAGACTCTCATAGAAAGAGAGGGTTGAGGAAGGTTTACGTGCATTGAAGCGGTGATGCACATATAGGATAAATCGTTGGTAGCATCAACGCCGTTTTTATCCTGACCGCCGACAATTAAGTTCTGGAACATACTGTATCCTGCAAAACCTTCGGCAGAAAGAGCATCGCGGACCTTATTTAAACTATTGAGTTTAACCCATACGCAATCAATAAGTTCCTGCGCTTCCTCGCGGGTTATTTTTCCGCTATCCAAATCCTTTTTATAATAAGGATACATATATTGGTCAAAGCGTCCCGGAGAAATAGAGTGACCGCTTGACTCGGTTTGAATAAGAAGTTGAACAAACCAGAAGGACTGACACGCCTCGTGGAAACTTGTAGCGCCCTTGGCGGGAACGTTATTGCAAATTTCTGCGATTTTCAATAGTTCATTTCTGCGGGTCATATCGGTACAGCTATCAGCAAGATGTCTTGCCTCATCGCTATAACGCTTCGCAAAAATAACCGCCGCCTCGCAACTTTCCATAACAGAGGTTAGGAAACTATATCTCTTGGCATAATCGCTATCATATATATTGCATTTATCTCTTTCGGATTTAGCATACTCATATATACCGTTAAAACCGATTTTTAAAACCTTGCCGTAATCAACGCTAACGTGGCCAATTCCGTTATAGAAATAATTTCCTACGGTAAAGATATTATGTTCGATTGCCCTAAGGGTTTCGGGAGCCATATAAGAGGTGGCAAGTTCGCTGGTCGTTCTTCCCTGCCAGTATTTATGAACTTCCGTTAACTTTTCGGCAGTTTCTTTAGAAATATAGAAAGGATCTGCGCTGCGGGTTGCAACGGTATCAAATTCTTCTTCGAGCCATTTATTAGAAAACTCGGGGAAGGTAGGGCAACCTCTCGGGTTTTTACAGTTGCCGCCAACGATAAGCTCCCCATTTCTTATAACAACGGGAAGTTTTTCCGCCATCGCCCTAAAAGCCGCAGATTTTCTCAAATATATAGACATACCCTCAGTAGCTTTAAAGCTCTCGGTTAATATTTCCGCGCGGGTAGATTCAATGGTAGGTGTTACTGAATATAATTCTTCAATAAGTCCCGCTATACGAGGGCTTTTCTTTATTTCAGTTGTATAAACCTTATTCATAGGATAACCTCCCAAATTACTTCATATATAATATACACCCAAAACCAATAAAAGTCAACACTTTTTCACAGATAAAAAACAAAAAACACAGAAAAATTCAAAAAAATACCACAAAAATCTTTGGTTTTTCAAAAAAACAAACACCATTTTTCTGTGTTTTGTTATTTTTAACCACAAAATAAAGGGCGGTCAAAGACCGCCCGTACAATATATATTTTATTTAAATATAATTCAAAAAATTTTTAATTATCTCCGAAATTTATATTAATTCCCGACCTATCGGAATGGTCATTTACGGTAATATACGGAGAAAGCGCCTGCGCTGTATTTATAACAGGCATTGACTGAATATAAACCTTACCCGGTCCTATGATTCTTGTATGGAAAATTCCTTCACCGCCGAAGAACATATTTTTAACGCCCTTTACGGTTTCTATTTCCATCATACAACTCTCACTCATAGCGGCGAGATAACCCGTATCAACGATTATACTCTCCCCTATTCCCAGTTCGTATTCTTTGCAGTAGCCATCTATTTCGAGGAAAACCATACCGTTTCCGCTGATTTTCTGCATTATAAAACCTTCTCCGCCGAAGAATCCGCGACCCAAGCGCCTTTGCAGATAAATCGAAATGTCCAGCCCCTTCTCCATAGCGAGAAAGCCCCTTTTCTGCACTATAATGCCGTTGCCTTCAGTAACCCTATAAGGAATAATCGAGCCGGGAAAACTCGAAGCAAAGGCAATCATACCGGAAGTGCCTTCTGCGGTATATTCATTTAAAAACAGAGATTCACCCGAAATAAGTCGGCCAAAAACCTTTTTAAGACCGCCGCCCGTATTGGTTTCCATACGCATATTAGGGCTCATCCAACTCATCGAGCCGCTCTCGGTCACAAGAGTTTCATTTGCCTCGGGGTAGCAGATAACCACCGGTAGATTTCCGCCTTCAATTTCGTATTTTATCATTTCTTTCATCCTTTCCTACTTTATGCTATTGAATTTACCGAATTTGTAATACAAGGTAAACATTAAAAACAAAAACATATTATGAACTATCATAGCTCCCCAAGCGGATATGAGTCCCAAATCGAAGAATTTTATACAGATAAATGTACCCACAATTCTTATACCCCACATACCTATTATATTATATATAAATGGGATTTTGGTTTTTCCCATTCCCTGAAGCATACCTTCAAGCACTATGGAAACGCCGTAAAAGGGCTCCGAAAGCGCAACCATACGAAGCACCGTACCGCCGAGGGAAATTACCTCGGCATCAGAACTGAAAATCCGCATCATAGCAGGGGCAAATATAAAGAGAAGTCCCCCTGAAATTATCATAAGCGCTACTTCGATGAAAATAGCATTTCTACCCAGCGCCACCATTTTTTCTTTATCACGGGCGCCGTAAGCGTTGCCCGCAAGGGTTGCCGCCGCGGCCTGCATTCCGTAACCTGGGATATAAAATGCCGATTCAACCGTATTGGCGATGGTATGGGCCGCAGTGGAAATTTCGCCGAGAGAGTTTACCATACTCGCAAACGCCACATATCCAAGCGAAGTTCCAAATCTCTGCAAAGCGTTGGGAAGGGCTACTTTTAAGCAAGGTTTTAATATAGAAACATCGGGCTTTAAAGGTCTATGAAGGGGATTTAAAAGGGGGTGATGAATCACCTTTACGGTTATCAAAATTCCGCCTGCGAGAAAGGATACGGCACTGGCTAAAGCCGCGCCCGTAACTCCCATTCCCGCGCCTAATATTTTAAGGTTGAAAATTCCAAGAGAAATCGTTCTCGTAGGATAAATAAGGGCAAAATTCAATACTACATTTATTATATTAACCCAAATTCCCGCCTTCATAGGCGCCTTGGTATCTCCTACCGCCCTTAAAACCGTACCGAAAATTATGGTGGCGGTTCTGAAAAGCATAGCGCTATAAAGGATAAAGAAATATCTTGCCGATAGCTTTCTTATCGAGGGAGCCACCTGCATCCATGCGGGAACAAAGGGGCTTAAGGATAAGGTAAGCGCCGTAAAAAACAAACCGCATACAATTACCGCCAGCACAGCCTGTGTGGAAGCGGCAGAAATTTTCTCCTTGTTCCCTGCGCCGTGTGCTTGAGAAATAAATGCGAGAAATCCTACGCCTAAAGCGGAAATCGTACTACCCACAAGCCAGTTAACCGTAACGGTAGCGCCTACCGCCGCCGTTGCATTAGTGCCGAGGGAACCTACCATAGCCGTATCTATATACTGCACCGCTGTATGCAAAAGCTGTTCAAGCATCGTAGGCCAGGCAAGAGCAAATATGGCGGGAAGCAATGCAAATTTATTTAGATTTTTCTTCATACCTTTACTCCTTTCGCAGCATACTCGCTAGGCCATACCCCATATTTTTTCTTGAAACTTCGGGAAAAATTTGAGCGGTCACTGTATCCGCAAAGTTCATAAGTTTCATTAACCGAATAGCCGCTGATGAGGAACCCTGCCGCATTTTGAAGGCGTACCTTGGTGAGATATTCTTTTATACTCTCACCGCACTGACTTTTGAAAATTCGGGATAGGTATCTTCGGTCTACGGAAAGTTCATCGGCTATTCCTTGCACCGAAATATTCTTCATATATGAGGAATTTATAAAGGCCTTAACGCGACTTATATAATGTCTGTGAGGTGAAGGGTGGGCAAAAAGTTCCGCCATTATGCGATGAATAACCACCGCTATATATTCTTCCTTCATATTATCCCATCCGGGAAAATCCTCTTTGAGCATACCGTAAAGCTCAAGGAAAATTCTATCGGAAAGTTTCCCTACGGGAGAATCAAGTTCGTAAAATCGCTTTGCCAGTTCCCCCGTACAACCAACCCATATATACTTCCAAGGGTCTTTTTGGTCTGCTATATATGTAGTAACCTCATCGGGATATATGAAGAAAAAATCTCCCGCCGAAAGTTCATAGGTTTTCCCGTCTTTGATGAAAACTCCCTTCCCCGAAAGCACAAAGTGCAACAGGAAATATTTGCGCACGTGGGGACCGTATTTATATCCCGGAACGCATTGTTCAACACCGAAATCCACGGGATTTATATCCTTAAACTGCCTATTTCGCAGAACACAACTTATTATATTGCGCAAGGTTATCACCACCTTTAGTTACATTTTACCACACACAAAGCACTTTTTACAATATATTTTTAAAAAATTTTATGTTATGATGTGTGCAAATTAAAAAAGGAGTTTTGTTTTATGAAAATAACCTTTATGGGCGCGGGCAGCACCGTGTTTGTAAAAAACGTGCTTGGAGATACTATGCTTTGCGAGCCCTTTCACGATATGGAGGTGGCTCTCTATGATATCGACCCCGAGCGCCTTGAGGAATCCTATATCCTTATTGATGCGATGAACAAGACCATCAACGAGGGTCGCGCAACCATCAAAAAATACTGCGGAGTAGAAAACAGAAAAGACGCTTTAAGGAACGCTGACTTTGTTGTAAACGCTATTCAGGTTGGTCTTTATGACCCTTGCACCATTATAGATTTTGAAATTCCTAAAAAATACGGTCTTCGTCAGACCATTGCAGATACTCTTGGTATCGGCGGAATTATGCGAGGCCTTCGCACCATTCAGGTACTTAAGGGTCTTGCTCGGGATATGGAAGAAGTTTGTCCTGATGCCTGGTTCCTTAATTACACCAATCCTATGGCTATCATCACAGGTTATATGCAGAGATACACCAAGGTTAAAACGGTTGGTCTTTGCCATAGCGTTCAGGTTTGTACCCTTTCTCTTATAAGAACTCTGGGACTTGATGAGAAAATTCTTGAAGGTTCAACCGAAAAAATTGCGGGTATTAACCATATGGCATGGCTTTTAGAGTTTAAGGATAAGGACGGTAATGACCTGTATCCCGAAATGCGCCGCCTTGCCAAAGAGAAAAATGCCAAGGAAATTCACTCCAATATGGTGCGACTTGAATATATGGATAAATTCGGTTATTACTGTACCGAATCAAGCGAGCATAACGCAGAATATAACCCGCTTTATATCAAGCCCGGTCGTGAGGATTTAATAGAGCAGTTTAAAATTCCCCTTGATGAATATCCCCGCCGCTGTGTAAGACAGATAGAGCATTGGAAAAAGGAAAAGGAAGAGATATTAAACGGTGGAAATGTTGAACACACCCGTTCAAAAGAATATGCATCTTACATTATGGAAGCCATGGTTACCGATAAGCCATACCGCATCGGCGGAAATGTTATAAATAACGGACTTATTCCAAATCTTCCCGATGATGCTTGTGTTGAAGTTACCTGCCTTGTTGATAAGCGAGGCATCACCCCCACCTATGCGGGACCTCTGCCTTTGCAGCTTGCGGCTATGAACGCGTCAAATATCTACACCCAACTTCTCACCATTGAAGCCGCGGTAAATGGCGATAAGCAATCGGTTTACCACGCCGCATTAATGGACCCCCTTACCTCCGCAAACCTTTCGGCAAATGAAATTGTCTCTTTGTGCGATGAACTTTTAGAAGCCCACGAAAAAGCAGGTTACCCCTGCCTTCACGAGTAAAATCAAAATCCACCAAGCAAAACTTGGTGGATTTATTTTTTAAATATTCAATTTATTTATTCCCTCTTTAATCTCGTAAGTTTTTCCGCAGATTTTGAGGGTATAATTCCCGTTTGACTTTACAGAGCAAATATCACCGTCTGCTACAATATCGGTTACTATTTCACCAAAGCGGAGATTTTTAATTCCGATTTTCTTTTGGAAATCTCGGGGTTTTTCCCACTCAACGACTCTATCAAAGGCATTAACGGTATGAAAGCCAAGGACGTATTCTATATATATTGAAATGGGACCCAACGCCGACCATCCGCAAAAATCCTCTCTGCCGAACTCCGCGCCTTTATGGTCGGTGGCGGGCATAAATTCGCAAGGAGAATAACATTCCCAAATGGTATGGGGCGAAAATTCCGAATAGGTTTTCAGCATACCGTCAAGAATTTTTCGGGCGGTTTTATGGGCGATATCAAAAATGCCGTACCCGGTCAATCCCTTTAATGTGGCATAAGCGGTGGGAAGCCATACTCCGCCTCGCCAGTATCTGCCACAGGGGTCAAAATCTCCATCATCCCTT
The DNA here is from genome assembly GCA_045588995.1 of Acutalibacteraceae bacterium. Lineage (GTDB taxonomy): Bacteria > Bacillota > Clostridia > Oscillospirales > Acutalibacteraceae > UBA737. The sequence goes on along the minus strand of JAZNFF010000038.1, from coordinate 42,196 downwards.
GCAAGAGAGGGCAGGGGCATACTGCCGCCGAATTTATTATCATCAAGGATAAGCTCCGCCATTGCGGCTGCCTGATTACTATCGGCGATTTTTGCCGTAAGTGCCCAATAAGAAGCAATGGTCATAACCTTATAAAAATCCTTGGTATTAAAATCTATATCGTAATAGAATTTATCTTTTTTGTCCCAATATAATTCATTTATAAGGTGCTTCTTTTGATTATATTTTTCTTGCCATTTAGCCCCGTTTTCCTCATCGCCCACGATGAAGAAAAGCGCAGATATACTCCTTGCCGAAAGAGCTTGCTGGCAAATCGCATCAACCCAAAGCATATCGGGGTTATTGGGGCGTTCTTTAAGGGCCTTTTCGGTGGTTTTGCCGCGGGGAGTATTATCCATTCCGCTTTTTCCGCCCTCCCATTTATATCCGATTGCCTCGTTTGCCCAGGAGGTCGGAACACCAACACCTTCTAAAGTTTTGGGCTCTTTTAACTCTTCAAGGAATTCATAATGCATTTGAAGTGATTTTCTATTGTATAACAAATCCTTTATATATTCACAGTCACCGTGCATAAGGGCGTTTTCATATTCCACCCAGGCAAAAAGAGGCGGATTATCGGCGTACTGAATATCTATCCTTTTGGGCACGCCCGCTTTTGCCCCGGTCCACCAGGGCTCTTCCTCGGTGGGAATTATAAAGGGCATAGTTTTGGCGCCGTGGATAATATCATAAAAATTATTTAAACTCTCAACACCAGGAAAAACCTCAGGCGCATACTTGCAGAAAAGAGACATAAAGCAGGTGTCCCATATCCAAAGTACAGTATCGCAATATGCCTCATCCATATAGGGAGTTTGGGGCATATCTTCTATATGCTTTATATGGTCGTGGGCAAGTTGCCACGCTTTTTTATAAAAACCTTCATATTCGGGAACATCTTCGCATATGGGTTGTGGTAAATAATTTCCCCAATCCTTTGCAAAAAAGTCTTTTTTCATAAAAACACCTCTCTTGCTTCCTTTGCTATCTACAAACATTATAAATCACTTAAATTCAGATTTCTATAAGAAATATCATTGCTTTTTGCGGTTTGTTAATGTTTTTATAACTGTTTATATTAAATCCTGTTGTAAACCGCCTTAAAATAATGTATAATTGATATAAATAAATCAAGGTGGTGACCTTATGAACGAATACGAAAGAGACAGCGGTTTTGCAAACGAAAAGAAAATCTGTAGCAACTGCGGAGCGATTGTAGGCAAAGATGATACATATTGCAAAAAGTGTTATTATGAATTCAGTAATGATAAAATCGATGATACCACGGTCATTGAGGGTATAGATAATTCCACCGTCAGAGAATTTGTAGGCAAAAATTATGATTATTATAGGGAAAAATTTATCCGTTCGGGCGATAAAAAATTCTTTATCCAGTTTAATCTTTGCGCCTTTCTCTTTGGCGTACATTGGTTCTTTTACCGCAAAATGTATAAGGTCGCTATAATTTATAGCGCAGTTTTAATTTTATTTTCGGTCCTCGCTTCCGTTATAGTTCCCGTAATCCACAGTCAAGATATCAAACGCTACGAGGTCGTGCGCGAGGTAAGAAAAGATTTCATAAATAACGACAAAGATTATTATCATTATACAGATGAAAACGGTAACAGCCAATGGGAAATGACAACTGAATATAAAAGAGTTTCAAGGGATTATGATGCCCTTAAAAAGAAGTTGCTCAATGCATGGGTGTGGACTATGGTTATAGGCAATATATTAAATTTCGGCTTTAGATTATTCGCCAACTGCATTTACAAAAGGCATATTATCAACCACGCCGAATATAATGAGGGAGGAACATCCTTTGGCGCGGTTGTTATAGGTCATCTCGCTACCAGAGCCGTAGAAACCGCCGTTTCATATATTCTCATTTTTATTCCGTTCATAGGAAAATGGAGCAGTATATTGCTTGATATTATATTTTGATTTTCAATAAAAAACAATAGTAAAAAATTCAGAGGAGTGACTTTTGTCGCTCCTCTGAATTTATATTTTTACGCTTTAATTTCGGGTAAACTTGCAGCCGCAACCGACTGACCTACTCTTCTTGATTTTTCATCGGGAATATGAAGCTTGCATTTCTTCGCAAGCTCGGGGAATTCGTTCTGAAGCACTTCGTTTGCGCGCTCAAGAATAATAACTCCGCCCTCTCCCGAGGTTACGCGGCCCATAATAAGCACGTGTTTAATATCATAGAACAAACTATAATAAGCAATGGCATAACCGAAATATACACCGATGGTATCGTAAATAGCGGCGGCGCGGGGGTCGTTCTTTTCCATAAGTCCTTGTACGACCTTTAACTTTTCGGCGGAAGAAAGCGCCTCATCAAGTTCTATTCCTGCAGCGGGGGCAAGTTTTATTACGGCGTCCTGAGAAAAATACTTAACTCCGCAACCGATATCTCCCGACCATTCATCAACCATAGCGTTCTTTGAAAAATCCACAGGCACAAAGGCAAGTTCGTTGAGCCAACCCGTAATATTACCAGATGGGTCAACATATCCGCCGGCTTCACTTGTGCCCATAGCGATACCCAAAACCGAATTATCATCTAAATCCATAGCTCCCGCAAGGGCGGTAACATCACCATCATTTGCAACCTCAAGGGGAACGTTTTCGCCAAACTCCTTGGCGATATCAATATACATATTCTTAACTCTTTTTTCGAAATCCTCCTTGGAAACCTTTAAAAAGAGGGATGCCACCATTATACGATTATCAATATAAACACCTGCCGATGATACTCCTATAGCATCAACCCTGGGCAAGTGCTCTGCAGCCGATTTCATAGCAGATAAAATTCCATCATACTGATACTGAGGGTCGGAATTGATTTTTGGGAACCACACAACCTCCTCGGAATATACGCTCTCGCCATCTATAACCGCGCTAACCTTACGGTCGGAGCCTCCTGCATCAAAACCGATGCGGCATCCGTCTAAATGGCGGCCTATGGGGGTGGCGGATTCTTTAGTAACAGGGGCCTTCTCTATGGGCGCCCAAACACACTCGAAATTTTTCTCATAAACTCCGGACATAAAATCATTATCGAAAGCGCGCGTGCCTTCGGCGGCGTAAATCTTCGATATGCCTTCATATATAAGTTTAGAGCCCGCTATAATAATTTTGTAGCCGCCCTTAACCCATAAAAGTGTTTTAACAACACGCTCAACCACTCTGAGATTTTCTTCATCGTGACCTGTGTTATCGGGGAAAACCGTCATAGAAAAAGCGGAAACAAATCCTTGGTTACGCTCGATACCTATTACCAATTTTTCACCATTTGCCGCCTTGGCTCTATCGGTAAAATCATTAAACACCAAAATCATGGGCTCAAAGCCCTTATCTAATTTTGCTTCATATTTAAGCTTCATGTTTAACCTTGCCTCCTATGATGGTTTTCATAACATTGAATTCACTGTCGCAAATAATAATATCTGCATCTTTGCCGATTTCTAAAGAGCCCTTGCGATCATCTGCGCCAATGGCTCTGGCGGGATTTAAACTTGCCGCCGCTACCACCTGCCACAATGGCATTTCGGTATTTTTATAAACATTTTTAACCGCATCGTTAAGTTTCAACACGCTACCCGCAATAGTTCCGTCTTCCAAAAGACATTCTATTCCGTTTACGATAATCTTCTGTCCGCCAAGCGTATATTCGCCGTCGGGCATACCGCCCGCGCGGGTGCAGTCGGTGATAAGCACCAACTTATCCCCCTTGATTTTTGCAATCAATTCAAACAAACCCTTGTGAACGTGGAAAGTGTCGCAAATGAGCTCTGTGTAAACATCGCGAAGAAGCGCCGCTCCAACCACACCCGGATTACGATGATGCAAAGGGGTTTGAGCGTTAAAGAGGTGGGTTATATGAGTTGCGCCCGCATCAATACCCGATAAAGCTTCTCCAAAGGTAGCATCGGTATGACCGATAGAAACCTTAACATCGCAGTTCTCCCTTATTTTCTTTATGGCATCGCAACCGTCTTCCATCTCGGGCGCCATAGTCGCAAGAGAAATTATATCGGAGTTATTTATAATAAAATCTGCATCGGGCGCTTTTATGTGAGTTTCCGCCTGAGCGCCCTTCTTTTTGGGATTTATAAAGGGACCTTCAAGATTTACACCAAGTATCTCCGCACCGCACCAACTCTTGCTTCCCTCTTTCAAGGAGCGCACCACATTGAGAGCCGCGTTAATTTCTTCCATACTAACCGTCATAGTAGTAGGGCACCAAGAAGTAACGCCGTTTTTAATGATACCGCCCGCCATCTTTTTAATGCCGTCTGCGCTACCGTCCGATGTGTCCTCGCCCAAATAACCGTGAATATGAATATCCACAAGACCCGGAGCAACAAAACCGCCCTTGGCATCTATAATCTCGGCACCATCCGGCACCTGCTTTTCATCTATAATTTCGCAAATTTTACCTTCAAAACCAATGGCGGAATTTTCCATTATTTTATCCTTTAATATTATATTTCCGTTTACTATATACTTCATAAAATACCTCCTGCCTGATTTGGTATATAATATGATTATATTGTAAAACAATATAGCGGTATTTGTCAACTAAAGTTTACAAATACCGCTATATAAAAATCATAAAAAGCAACCAAAAGGTGCGAAACTTTACAAAAACAAGTGTTTTTCCGGCTTTTATGTAAAGTTTTGACTACGAAAATACAAATTTATACGTTTAATGTTTTTATCTTCTTTTTTGTGAGAAGTTGAACCAAAAGCACTATTCCCACTAATCCAACGCCGATATTTTCCGCCATCAAAAAGGCGGCGGCGCCCATAATGGGGGCATTATTTGTCCGCCCGTAGAAGCAGATGCCTCAGCGGCGGCGGCAAATTCGGGCTTATAGCCCGTTTTCTTCATAAGCGGTATAGTAACCGAGCCGGAGCCCACGGGCTTCGCAACCATTCACCGAAAGGTTGCGATTTGCATTCGCAAACCGCCCTTGTTCGAATCCCTATTCCCTTTTTCGCCAAAAACAAAAACCACCCGTTTGGGTGGTTTCATTTTTATAGGGATTTTTCCGCGCACTGCCGTGCGCTATCGCGCCGCGTGCGGCTTGCCTTCATAGCTCCATAATATAATATTTTTTAATATATATCAATCGAATTCAAAATTCAGTTTTGATGTGCCGTTTGGAAATAAAAATAAAACATTATATACCCCTTCAATGCATGTTTTTGTGCTAATTTTTATATACTTATCATTATGTGTAATAGTGGTATTTGCCTGAAAATCATAATTACTTATTCGCCTACAAATAGTTTCATTGTTTTCATAGTTATATTTACACATTATTACGGCAATAAAAATCATTTTTTCTGCTCTATTATCTTTCATAAACCATTCACCTCAAGAGCTCTATGTTTCAAATTTTGGGTATAAAAATCGGCGATGAAAACACCATAACAACTACTTTTCAGCTGACAAAAATAAATTTCTATCAGCACATAATACAGATCCATGCGTATATACTTATATGAGTATATATTCAATCGTATGAATTGTCAACGAAATATATATTTATTAAAATATATTTGAGAGGTGATTTTGTGATTAGAATTTGTTTAGATAAGGCACTTGATAAACATAATATCAGCCGATACGAACTTGCAAAGCGTACCGGTATCCAATACCAAATTATTGACAATTATTATAAAAACAAGGTCAGACGATACGATAGTTTCATTTTGGAACGAATTTGTATCGCTCTTAATTGTGATATAAACGAAATAATAGAGATTATTAAAAAATAGCACCTGATTCCTCGTGGAAAAGGTGCTGTTTTTATATTAATAGATAGCGCTCGCGGGGCTATAGTTTTAAAAAAATTATGCAAATCCGTAAGAAATTGCATATCATCAAAACAGAGTTTTGTATATCATCATTGCGAAAGCAATGGATAAAACCGCCCTTGTTCGAATCCCTATTACCTTTTTTGCCAAAAATAAAAACCACCCGTTTGGGTGGTTTCATTTTTATAGGGATTTTTCCGCGCACTGCCGTGCGCTATCGCCTCGCTTACACTCGTTGCCCACGTCGGCGAAAAACGTTTCCCGAACGCTTTTCTTCCGCTTCGCTCCCTCCTTGTTCGAATCCCTATTCCCTTTTTCGCCAAAAATAAAAACCACCCGTTTGGGTGGTTTCATTTTTGTAGGGATTTTTCCGCGCACTGCCGTGCGCTATCGCGCCGCGTGCGGCTTGCCCACGGGCTTCGCAACCATTCACCGAAAGGTTGCGATTTGCATTCGCAAACCGCCCTTGTTCGAATTCCTATTCCCCTTTTTAGCCAAAAATAAACCACCCTGATGGGTGGTTTATTTTTGGCTGGGGAATAGGGATTCGAACCCCAACAAACAGAGTCAGAGTCTGTCGTGCTACCGTTACACAATTCCCCAATATTCTTTCGACAGCAAGAGTATTATACCCACTTTGATGCTCGTTGTCAAGAAAATTTTAAAAAATTTAAATATATTGCGGTTAATATATTTTTTTGGTATAATGTCTGCGGTGAAGGATATGACAGATAAAAATCAACTTAAAGGTATGCTGGCGGCGCTCTCTGCCAATTTAATATTCGGTTTTAGTTTTCTTTTTTCTAAAACCGCCCTATCGGTTGCCCACCCATTACTAATTTTGGCGGTGCGGTTTACCTTGGCTTTTGCCGCTCTCAACCTGCTTATTCTTTTTGGGTTTGTGAAGATCAACCTTAAAGGCAAACGCTTAGGCGGACTGCTTATTATGGCCATTGCCCAACCATTTTTATATTTTATTTTTGAGCTTTACGGTATCTCCCTTACTTCATCTGCCCTTTCGGGACTTATTATTTCTCTGGTTCCCGTAGCGGTAATGTTTTTATCCACCGCGGTTTTAAAGGAAAAACCAACCCTTTTGCAAATTATTTGCTCTGCCGTTTCCCTTATAGGCGTAGGGGCAGTGAGCGTATTATCTAACGATGGAAACAAAACCACCCTATTAGGCATTTTGCTCCTTCTTTTAGCGGTTATCTCCGCCGCGGTTTTCAATATTTTAAGCCGAAAAAAATCTGCGGAATTTTCACCCTTCGAGCGCACATATTTTATGTTCCTTGTAGGATTTATCGGCTTTAATATATTAGCGTTTTCGGCGCTAAAGGGCGAATATATAGGCAGTCTTATTTCCGCATTTAAAAGCACCGATTTTATTATATCAATAATTTATCTATCCATCGTTTCTTCGGTTATGGCATTTATTCTTTATAACTATTCAACAAGCCGTATTAGCGTTGTCCGTTCATCATCATTTTCCAATATTATAACGGTGGTTTCGGTAATTGCGGGTATATTAATATTAAAGGAAGAATTTTCCGTAGTTCAGATACTTTTATGCGTTCCCATAGTTTTAGGCGTTTGGGGAGTAAACTTAAAATCCGATAAATAAACAATAAAACCCGAGTTAAAACTCGGGTTTTGTTTTTTAATTAACCTGTCTTTTCTTAAATCCAAAGAAAATCAATATTGCGGCGCCGATGATTATAAATCCGTTGCCCGATACTATCAGCAGTAGCAACTGCCTCGCCGCGTAACTGATAATTTCCGAAATTTCGGTAAAATAGTAATAACTCATATCGGTCATTATATTATTAAGTACGCCGTAAATTCCATATAGAATGGCTACGCCTGAAAAAATCATAAGAAGAATAGAAAATATTTTCGTTTGCTTTTCTTCTGCCGATTTTTTAGTAAGCGCGGCAAAGATAATAACGGCGGCGGTTAATAAAACCGATACGGCTATATATATTATGGTTTGCCAATTGGCATAACCATAAAGTTTATCATTATAATTAAGAATTATATCGTATATAAGAAGGCCTATGGCCTCAAGTATTGCCAATCCTTCCCCTATAGAGAAAAGGATTAGCCCTACCTTATAATTTTTATTTCCACAAGCAGTCATTAGTCGCAACATTCATCCTTTTTTGCTTTTTTGGCGGGTTTCTCGGTTGCTTTAACATTATCGCCAAGTCCCGTAGTTTCGGTGAATATAGCATTATTGGTAACAGCGTTTACCGCATCGGTAGGAATAATGAGTTTTGATGCGGTACCGTTAGACATATTAACGAGCGCTTCATACTTTTTAAGCTCCAAAACCGCGGCATCAGCGCCTGCTTCTTTAAGGGCGATAAGACCATCGGCCTCGGCTTTTTTGGCAAGATAAATGGCTCTTGCTTCACCTTCCGCTCTGGCGATTTTAGCATCTCTTTCGCCTTCGGCTTCAAGAATCATTGCCTGCTTATCGCCTTCTGCTCTTGTAATGGCGGCGGCTTTATGACCTTCTGCCTGCAAGAGAGTTTCACGGCGGTCACGCTCGGCCTTCATCTGCTTTTCCATTGCATTCTGAATTTCGGCGGGCGGAATAATATTCTTAAGCTCAACACGGGAAACCTTCATACCCCACTGGTCAGTTGCTTCATCAAGAATTTCTGCCATTTTGGTATTGATTATATCTCTGGAAGTAAGAGTTCCGTCAAGTTCCATTTCGCCAACGATATTACGAAGGGTGGTGGCAGTAAGATTCTCAAGGGCTTTAATAGGATTTACAACACCGTAAGCAAAGAGACGGGCATCAAAAACACGGAAGAAAACAACCGTATCTATCTGCATAGTAACATTATCTTTTGTAATAACAGGCTGAGGAGGAGAATCCATAACCTGCTCTTTTAATGTGATTTTCTTGGCAACCTTCTCGATAACAGGAATTTTAAGGTGAATTCCTGCGCTCCAAGTAGTTCTGTATTTACCCAGAAGCTCAATAACATATTGAGTAGCTTCGGGTACAATTCTAATACATCCAAAGAGTATAATCGCCAATATTCCTGCAATTAAATATACGGGCCACATAATAAATCCTCCTGAAAATTATTTTAAAGCATTTTTAGATTTTAAATGCTTCGGCTAACTTTTTATCCTTTAAAAGAACGGGGATAAATGCGGTTACGGAATTTTTAAGGTGCTTATCCTCACCTAAAAACTCCATAGCTTTTGCCTTTAAATCCTCATCCCTGCAAACGGCGGCGCTGATGCAGGCAACCACGATATTTGAGGTTTCGCCGTTTCCGGTATTATATGCATTATCCAAAAGGTCATACAACTTTTTAAGAGCTTTTTTATTTCCCGACTGCAAAATCTCGCGGATTTGAGAAACAAGGGTATCGCTAAAGAAATTCATATAAAGGAAATTGCCGTATTTAGCAACATGGGCTTTATATTCTTCCTTATAGGCGGGGAAAACATCAAGAACCTTTTTAGCAAAGCCGCTAATGTCCATACTGCCGCTCTTGCTTGCGGTGGGAAGTTCAACGCTAACCCCTGCAGCCGTTCGCTTAACTTTAATACCCATATTCTTTCTTAAAGTATCTACGAAATCGATACCAACGCTCTCGGCATCCTTTTCGGTCTGGCTATCATCAAAAAGCCAAGAGGTGATTTTTGCATACTCGCCGATTTCACCCTCCGCTACGTCGGCAACGAAAAGCTCATAGCTCTGCGCTCCCTCGTTATATTCTACCTTTGCGGCCTTGGTCTCGGCAAGGAAAAATCCGCCCTCTCTTAAAACAAAGCCCGCTTCATCAAAGAAGGGCTTCATTTCTTTAATTACGCCATCATAATATCTGTTATCCAAAATCTTCACTCCAAATATTTATTGTTTTTATTATACTATATATTCCTCCGTTTGTCACCTAAAATTTTCTTGAAAAAATATTTATGTTACCTTATAATAATTGTATTATATGTATTTAAGGAATGTAAAATATGAATCTTGCCGATATAAAGGATGTTAAGGCCATCCTTGGAAGCGAGGGATTCGTTTTCAAAAAATCTCTCGGACAAAATTTTATAATTGATGAAACCGTTTGTCCCGCTATGGCAGATGCCTGTTGCGACCGAAACACAGGTGTTATAGAAATCGGTCCCGGTGCAGGCGTACTTACATATCAGTTGGCGCAAAGGGCAAAAAAAGTTGTTGCCATAGAAATTGATGAGCGCTTAAAACCCGTTCTTGAGAAAACCATCGGCGAGTTTGATAATGTCGAAGTGGTTTTTGGTGATGTTTTAAAACTTAACCTCAACCAAATTATATCCGAAAAATTTGAGGGCTGCGAAAAGGTTGCCGTTTGCGCAAACCTTCCCTATTATATAACTTCGCCCATTATTATATCTCTGCTTGAAAGCAAACTTAATATATCTTCCATCACCGCTATGGTGCAACTGGAAGCGGCAGAGCGTCTTTGCTCCCGCCTTGGAAACCGAGAGGCAGGAGCCGTTACGGCGGTTGTAGAATATTATTCCGATGCAGAAATTCTTTTTGAAGTACCAAGAGATTGTTTTTTACCCGCACCAAATGTTGATTCGGCGGTTATGCATCTTAATATCAGAAAGTCCCCTGCAGTAAAAACCGAAGATGAGAAACTTTTCTTTGATATTATCAAAGCAGGATTTAATCAGCGCAGAAAAACTCTAATAAATGCTCTGACCAATAGATATAAATTGGATAAACCTACCGCCATTGCTTGTTTTGAAAAGGCGGGTATATCCCCTACAGCGAGAGCAGAAGAACTTTCAATTGATGAATTTTCAAAACTCGCCCTCTTTATAAAAAGAGAAAATAAATAATTTAGGAGTTATGATGAGTACCCCTGATAAATTACACGAAGGCCACAGACAGCGTGTGCGCAGACAATTTTTAGAAAACGGATATAGTGAAAACACGCCCGACCACCAAATCCTTGAGCATATGCTTTTCTATTCTCTCGCGAGAAAGGATACAAATCCCATTGCTCACGCCCTCGTAAGAAGATTCGGCTCCCTTGCCGATGTTCTTGATGCGCCCTTTGATGAACTTATAAAGATAGACGGTGTTTCCGAAAGCACCGCCGCTATGCTTAAACTTTATCAAGAAGTTTTCCACATTTATAATCTTCAAAGGCAGGAACGCGTTATCGATTTCGATAGCGTTGAATCCATCGGCGATTATATCTATTCCCGTTATTTAGGTGTGAATAAAGAAAACCTATCTGTTCTTGGTATGAATAGTGACGGTAAATTTTTATTCTTTAAATTTCTAAACGAGGGGGATGTGGGCTCGGTTGGAATTCCCATAAAAGATATTATCAAATTAGCCCTTAATTACGAGGCCACAAATCTGGTTATCGCCCATAATCATCCGGGCGGTCTTGCACTACCAAGCACCGCCGATATAAATATTACAAAGCAGTTGTTTTCCACCTTGCAACAATTGGGAATCAATCTCTTTGACCACTTAATCATCACCAAAAGCGACTATGTTTCCATGAGAATAAGCGATGATTATCGTTCTATATTTGAAATTAACTATTAAAGAAAAACCGCCTCTCTCCAATGGATAGAGGCGATTTTTTGGCTCCGACACGCACCCGCCCTTTTGAACAGTTTCCCGAACTGTTCAAATTGCCTTGCAAACGGGCTTTTCGAGTCTCTCCATCAATATCTTAAAAATAAAAATACCAGCCCAAAAGGGTTGGTATTTTATTCTCACTATAAATTCTCTGCTTTGCTGCGGACGACTCGCTCGGTGCCAACGGCACCGACACGCACCCGCCCTTTTGGACAGTTCCCCGAACTGTCCAAATTGCCTTGCAAACGGGCTTTTCGAGTCTCTCCATCAATATCTTAAAAATAAAAATACCAACCCGAAAGGGTTGGTATTTTTATTTGGCGGAGATGGAGAGACTCGAACTCTCGCGCCGGTTACCCGACCTACGCCCTTAGCAGGGGCGCCTCTTCACCAACTTGAGTACATCTCCGTATTGATAAAGTAAATATTCATTATTTTATTAAATGGCGGAGAGGATGGGATTCGAACCCATGTGGAGTTGCCCCCAAACGGTTTTCAAGACCGCCTCGTTATGACCACTTCGATACCTCTCCATTTGTGACTAAGCCATTTTAACATAAACATTATAAATTGTCAACCTTAAAAAGTTATTTATTTTCATTATATGAATTGACTTTACGCAAATCTTGTGTATAATATATTTATAATTTCAGAGTAGATGACTCGGCGTGAAGTGCCGCGAGGACGGGGAGTTGCCTTGCGGACGAAGGATTTTAAAATCTGCGGTCGGGTTGTCGCATCCCGCTGACAATAATATGAAGACCAAAAATCTCCTTATTATCGTTTAGTTTGGGTAATAGGAGGTTTTTTATTATGCAGAAGAAGAATTCCGTACTTTTTAAAATTGTTATGTCAGGAGTTCTGGTTGCGCTAAATGTGATTTTAGAAAGATTTGTTTCTTATTCCGTATGGAATCAGACAATAAGTTTAGGTTTTATTACCGTTGCCTTTGCGGCTTCATTTTTAGGCGCTCCTTATGCCGTTGCGGTTGCAGGACTTGGTGACCTCATAGGCGCCCTCCTCTTTCCCTTCGGATCATATTTCGTGGGCTTCACCCTTACCAACTGCCTATACGGTCTTATCCTTGCCCTTTTTCTTTACAAAAACGCTACTATCATTAATGTCACAACAGCGGTCATTATAAATAAACTAATCTGCTCCTTAGGGCTTAATACCCTTTGGATTTCACTTCTTTACCGAGGCGGAATTGATGCCTTTCCTGCCGTTTTTGTTACACGTATCCTCGGTACAGCCATTTTAGCCGCAGTTGAATTAACGGTTCTTTTAATTTGCTTCACAAATAAAAGTAAAATCCGAGGACTCATTGGCAAAACAATAAAATAAATTATTAAAATAGAACCAGCGCCGCCCAAAAGGACGGCGCTGGTTCTGTCATAAAATATAAGTTAAGAAAAGGAAGACGAAATAAATTAAAATCGCTCGTAAGAATAAACCTTGTTGCCGCCCTTGATTACTCTGAATTTACTTCTGCGGAACTTGGCTTTAATTCTATCCTCAAACGCAATAAATCTATCCTCATGGAAAACCGCCCATATAGTAAAGGTTACAAGGGCAATCTCAAATACTGTTAATAAAACGTCACGAAAACTCATAATTACCTCCGCCGAACATTTGTTCGTTTTCTGTATTTTTATTATATATCGGGGATTTTAATTTGTCAAGCCCCTTTTTGTAATTTTATTATATTTTTTTGAGTGTCCCAAAATACGTACTTTGTTTTGCCAATTTTTTGTTTAGTGGTATATATATTTAAATATTGTAATTTAAAATAAAATGTGTTAATATTAGTTTGAATATGAATATTTAATACATAACCTTAAAGGAATGTTTTTTATGTGTGAAAATGAAAATAAAAAATCAGTGCTCAGTTGTATTCAGCCCAGCGGTATGCTTACTCTCGGCAATTACCTTGGCGCTTTAAAGAACTGGCTTTATATGCAGGAGGAATTTAACTGCACCTATGCGGTGGCCGACCTTCACGCCATCACCGTGAAGCAGGAGCCCCAAAAACTCCGCTCGCAGATTTATTCCACCGCCGCCGTGCTTTTAGCATTGGGACTTAACCCCGAAAAATCCACATTGTTTATTCAATCCCACGTGCCCGAGCATAGCGCTCTTTCCTGGCTCCTTTCTTGCAACACTCAATTCGGCGAACTTTCCCGAATGACTCAGTTTAAAGAAAAATCTTCAAAACACGCCGATAATATAAACGCAGGTCTTTTCACCTACCCCGTTCTTATGGCGGCGGATATTCTTCTCTATAAGCCCGATTTCGTACCCGTTGGCGCCGACCAGAAGCAACATCTGGAAATCGCCCGCGATATTGCAATTCGTTTTAACCATCTTTACGGTGATGTATTTAAAATACCCGAGCCCTATATTCCAAAAATCGGCGCCCGCGTTATGTCCCTTCAGGATCCCACCAAGAAGATGTCTAAATCGGATGAAAATATCAATGCATGGGTTGCTATTCTCGATGATAAAGACACCATCATCCGCAAGTTTAAAAGAGCGGTTACGGATAGCGATTCCTGTGTTCGCGTGAGCGAAGATAAACCGGGCGTAAGCAACCTTATAAATATATATAGCGCCGTTACCGGCAAAACCACCGCAGAGGTAGAAAAGGAATTTGAAGGCAAGGGCTACGGTGACTTTAAGTTGGCCGTTGGCGAAGCCGTTGCCGATGAACTTGCCCCCATCAAAGCAAATTACGATAAAATAATCACCGATAAAGGCGAACTTGAGCGCATCTTCCGCGAGGGCGCCCAGTCGGCAGAAAAGGTAGCAAGAAAGACCTACTTTAAGGCCATGAAAAAGGTTGGATTTGTTTTATGATATTTCCCCTTAAAGCCAATGGGAACGTGAAAACCGCGGTTGAAAGTATGTTATATACCGGCCGCATACCTCACGCTATTATTATTGAAGGCGACGAAGGTACGGGCAGACATACCCTTGCTAAATTTTTAGCCACCGCCGCCGTTTGCGAAGGCACCGACAGGCCTTGCGGAAACTGCAAAATGTGTTTATCCGCAAAGAGTTTAAATAATCCCGATATAATTTTTGTTTCTCCCGAGGAAAACAAGAAAAGCATAACGGTTGACAGAGCACGTGCCATCAGAACCGAGGCATATATAAAGCCCCATGCGGCCAATAAAAAAGTTTATATTCTGGATTTTGCCGAACGGATGACCGAGCCGGTGCAAAACGCCCTTTTGAAAATTTTGGAAGAGCCCCCCGAGGCCGTGATTTTTATTATAATCACTACTTCACGAACAGAACTTCTTCCAACCGTTCTATCAAGATGCGTTTGCCTATCCCTCACCCCGCCCGATTTTGAAACCTCAAAAGCCGCCGTAAAGGAATTTTTAGGCGAAACTTTTGATGATGATAAAATCGCCGAAGCGGTTAAAACGGCCGAAAATAATATCGGCGCCGCCCTTTCTCTGCTTGGAAGCAAGGGCGCAAATAAGGCAAAAACGGCCGCAGAAGAATTTATGAAACTTGTTTTTTCGGGTAGCGAATATGAACTTTTGCGCCTCTTTATCCCCTTCGAAAAGGATAGAGTCGGCACGGATTTATTTTTCGAACACTTAAAAATCGAAATATCCCGAAATCTCAAAAAGGATTTTGGCAGAATTGTGAGAGCGCGCGCCCTTACCAATCTTTATTCAGCCATAAATGAATGGCAAAAACTTTTAAAAACCAATATCAACCTACCCTTGCTTTTCAGCGCGGTAGTTTGTAAATCTAAACAAATAATCGGAGGAAATTTATGACATCAGTCATATCTGTTAAATTTAAAGAAGGCGGCAGGGCCTATTACTTCAGTCCCGATGGAAAAACCTATAATATTGGCGATAACGTTATCGTTGAAACTTCGGGCGGTAATGCCTTCGGCTTTGTTTCCAAAGGCAACCACGAAGTATCGGATGAATCCATAGTTGGCGAACTCAAAAAAGTTTTGAGGGCCGCAAGTGATAAGGACTTAAACCGCATAAAAGAAAATAAGGAAAAAGAGAAAGATGCCTTCGCCATCTGCGAAAAGAAGATAGCGGAACACGGGCTCGATATGAAACTTGTTGAGGTTGAATATGCCTTTGATGCAAGTAAAATCACCTTTTTCTTTACTGCTGACGGCAGAGTTGATTTCAGAGAACTTGTTAAGGATTTGGCATCATCTTTCCATACTAGAATTGAACTTCGCCAGATAGGTGTCCGCGATGAAGCGAGAATGCTTGGCGGTATCGGTATCTGCGGTCAGCCCTATTGCTGCAAGAGATTTTTAGATGATTTTCAACCTGTTTCAATAAAAATGGCAAAAGAGCAGGGATTATCCCTTAATCCCACCAAGATTTCCGGAAGTTGCGGACGGCTTATGTGTTGTCTTAAATATGAGCAGGAATCTTATGAGCATCTTTTAAGCATCACCCCCACGGTTGGCTCAACGGTTAAGATAGCCGAGGGTGTTGGCACGGTGGTTGACTGCAATCTTATAACAGGCAATCTTCTTGTTAAACCCGAAAACAGTGAGGGTGCGCCCTTTAAGGTGCATAGGAGCGCTGTAAAGCTCCTTTCCCGTCCAAAACGCAAGAAAAAGGACGAAGAAGAGGAGATAATGGAATAAATATCTTGCTTTTTGACAGAAATACTGTTAAAATATATTCAATGAAGCTGATGGAGGTGTTTTGAATGGCTTACAAAATTTCTGATGAATGCATTAACTGCGGTGCTTGCGCTGCCGGTTGTCCTTGTGATGCTATCGCTGAAGGCGATGCTCATTACGAGATTGACCCCGATAAGTGCATTGACTGTGGCGCTTGCGCAGCTGGTTGCCCCGTTGAAGCAATCTCCGAAGGTTAATTTTTACTTAAAACATAAAAACGCGAAGGAATATCCTTCGCGTTTTTCTTTTATAATCCGTAAATTTTTTGTAAACAGGATGTAAATTTAAGGAAATTTAATTGACGGGAATTTACATAAAATTATATAATAAGTATAGAAACAAGAAAGGGGAGAAATGTTGTGAAAAGATGTTTTTTATGTTTGCTTTGCGTACTAATGGTTTTGAGCACCCTTGCAGGTTGCAGAAAAGAGTCGGATACATATAGCTCGTGGTACTCGTATATCGAGGTTGAAGATGAAAACGATTCTAATGCAACATCTTCCAATGATAAAATAAAGTACGATAGCACTATACCTACACCCAAAAGTATGACCCTATATAAAGGCGGTATGCAAGCAAGTGTAACAAGCAAAAACCTTCGCCGAAAAGCAGCCAAAGAAATTGAAAATTTATTTTATGATTACACCCATGATAATCTGCCTACGGTAGATATGGAAGTAACCCGTAAATTTATTTGGGAAACCAAATTAAATGAAACTGTAATTGAACTCGAGTTTGATATTAACTATTATGATAAACTGAATATTTTAGGCAAAATAGAACTTGAAAAATCCAAGCGCATTTTAATTCCGCTTACAGGCGAATATGCCTATTACCTTTTTAGCGGCTCTTTAGATGGCGATTACAAGAACACACCTTGCAAATTAAAAGGTAGCGGTCTTGAAAAAATCTTTGAGGGTGTAACCCTTGATAAAAAGGTACGCGATTGGGAAAGCACCGTTATAGCCCCCACTACCGTAACCTTTTATAAAGATGGCGCCACCGCCGTTTCCACCGATAAGGAATTAAACCTTAAAATTGCACAGCATATTGAAAATTGGTTTAAATATGAGGAATCTTTGACGGGTATGAGTTTAGCTGCTGATACCGATACTTTAAGGCCTATAAAACAAAACGAAATGGCTATAGAGCTTCAGTTTGACCATGAAATCAAGTTCCACGGCGGTGTTATTAGTCCAAAAGTAAGAACGCTCTTTATTCCGGTTACGGGGGAGTATGCAGGTTGGATTTTTAACAACACCATTAATTCTCCTCATAGTTGGAGTGGTCCCACATATGGCGGAGGAGGGCTTAAGCCGTATTTTGAGTCTGTTCAGTTTACACTTCTAACCGAGGAAGAAAAAAGATGGCGAAGCACAGTTAGTTCTGCAAGTGAAATAAAAGCTTATGCAGGCGAAACACTTTTAGGCGAATCATCAAAATATAGTGATTATAATTTTAATTACGAGGTTATGCAACATATTGAGAAATGGTTCTATCATAAAGAAGATATCATCAGGTTAGATACAGGTATAACCGACGCTAACCTAAACGCTATAAGAGCAACAGAAAGATATTTAGAGATATATCTCAGCCATCCAAATACTACTTTTTATGGCCAGCATGTTATTTCTGAAAAATCGAGCTATATACTTATTCCCTTGACAGGTGAATATGCATATCACATCTTCGAAGGCGATTACAAAAGCTACTCACCTATTGCAATAGTGCCTGAAGGTAGCGAGCTTGAAAAATATTTTGAAGTTCTGAAGGCAAAGGGTGTCGACGATGACCCACAGGACTTGTATGATATTGTGGATGATATGCCTGAAGAAGATTAGCATAGTAAATTTATGATTTTTACCTCTCTATACGCCACGCCCCCGAGTTTAAAACTCGGGGGCGTGTGTTATTTTATTCGGCTAATTTTTCCCATTCGGCAAGGGCTTCTAAAAGTTCGGTTTCAAGGGATTCCATTTGAGTTCCGAGTTCCGAAAGTTTCAGATAATCGGAACTGTTTTCGGGACTTTCTATTTCGGATTTCAGTTCTTCTATTTTTTGTTCGAGATCTGCTACCCGCTCTTCCGCTTTTTTTAGGGCTTTTTCCTTTTTTGCTTTTTCTTTGGCGGGGGTGGTGAAGGTTTTCTTTTTCGGTTTTTCGGTTTCGGTTTTTATGGGCAATTCGGGTTCCTTTTCCCTTTCTTCCAATAGATATTCTTCGTAACCCATATCCTTAAACTCGGTTTTGCCTTCTTTGAAAACCAAAAGTTTATTTGCCAATTTTTTAATAAAGTATCTATCGTGTGAAACAAAAAGAAGCGTCCCCTCATAATCAAGGAGCAGGTCTTCCAAGGCCTCTTTTGAAGCGATATCCATATGGTTGGTGGGCTCATCAAGAATCAGAAAATTGGGATTTTTTCTGAATAGTTTGCATAATGCCAGACGCACCCTTTCTCCGCCTGAAAGCATATCGAGGGTTTTAAAAACATCTTCTCCCGAAAAAAGAAATGCACCAAGGGCGCTTCGCACTTCAAAATCGCTCATAGATGGAAATTCGCTTTGGAAACTATCAAAAACAGTGGCGTTTCCCTTGGCGGCGGCGAGTTGCTGGTCGAAGTAACCAACCCTCACCATAGCCCCCATTTTATAACCGCCCGAAAGAGCAGGAATTTTACCTACAATGGTTTTTAAAAGAGTGGATTTACCAAGTCCGTTCCCGCCGATGATTCCAACCCGTTCACCGCGAAGCATAGAAAAATTAACGGTGGACAGAGGTTTATCAAATCCAATACTTAAATCTTTTACCTCAAGCACTTCTTTAGCGCTTCTGACAGTCGGCTCCAAATTTGCTTTAAAGGTTTTTTCATCATGGGATACGGGGGCATCAATTTTATCCATTCGCTCAATCTGTTTGATTTTAGATTGAGCCATTGCCGCCTTGGTGGCTTTATATCTGAAACGTTCAACCACCGAATTCAAATGCGCGATTTCTTTTTGTTGCGCGTTATATTGCTTTAAAAGGATGGCATCTCTTTCCCTTTTTTGCTTTGCAAATTCGGTATAATTACCTATATATTTATAACTTTTACCATATTCTATTTCGTAAACTTGATTTACCGTTCTATCTAAAAACATTCGGTCATGGGAAACTATAAGGGCCGCCTTATTATAATTTCTGATATAATCCTCAAGCCAGGAAACCGCATCAATATCAAGATGATTGGTTGGCTCATCCAAAAGCAGTAAATCAGGTTTTGAAAGAAGAAGTTTCAAAAAGGCAATTTTGGTCCTTTGTCCACCCGAAAATTCGAAAAGTTTTTTATGCTTTTCTATATCAGTAAAGCCAAAACGCTTAATGGCGCCCTCATATTCCCTTTCAAAATAGTGACCGCCAAGGGAAATAAAATTATCAAGAAGATTTGAATAATTTTTTATATTTTCATCGCTTTGATTTTCTTCCATTCTGCTCTGCGCTTCATCGAGGGCGGATTTTATTTCCAAAATATCTTTATACGCCGAACGGATTTCTTCCACCATAGTGCGATTCTCATCGCTGAATGTCATCTGGTCAAGAATGCCGATGCTAAAATTTTCCGAAACCGAAATGGTGGGTGTATTCTCTGTACCTTTTGCAAGGGGATACTCACCCGCTATAAGTTTAAGCAGGGTGGTTTTACCGCAACCGTTTCTTCCCACAACCGCAATTTTACTATTTTTATTTATCTCCATATTAATATCGGTTAGTATGGGTTCACCCGATAAATCCACGGCTCCGTGGCTTATAATCAGTTGCATAAAATCCCCCCTTTTTTCAAATCCATTCTAACACTTTTCCGCATCTTTTGCAATAAGTATAAAAAAATACAAAAACACCGTTAAAAATTACCCTATTTTTTCTAATTTTCGTGGAATTTTTTGCGTTTTTTTATTTACATAATTTCTTATTCACTTTATATTTGCATATTAAACATTTCAACTTTTCCACCGAGTTATCCACCGTATAAACCGCGATTTATCCACAAAATCCCACTTTTCAACCGCTAAAATGTTGATTATTCGGTGGATAAGTTGGATAACTTTATGGGTTGTCCAGGTTTACATAATGTACGAAAAATGCAACATTTCGTCGAAAAATGTAACTTTTATGAATATGACTTACAAAAGTATATATAAAAGGGCCAAAAGCAATAGTTTATCCGATTTTTCCGACTGTAAAATGAGCAAAAGTCCGATTATGAGAAGAATATCTGGGTCGGCGCCGATTTTTCCTAAAAATGAGTTTAAAAATTCTCCGCCGCCCGATAAAATTCCTTCCGCAAAACCTATGGCGCCTATATCCTTTTTATTTTCGGAATTTTTTTCTTCACTTAGGCTTCCTTTTGGTGTATTATTAGGTAAAGAGCCCTCCCCCACCTTTAAAAAGGCGGGTGAAGGAGGTACTGCGTTGCGTCCCCTTTGGGCAGATTTTTGCATCTGCCTCATTTTTTCAAGGGCCTCTTGTTGTCTTAATAAAAATTCGTAATTTGGCTCTGCCATAGTTATCAACTCTAAAAATTAAATATGCCGCTCTCTTTAAGCAGAGGTAATATATCTATAAGCCGCAGTATTTTTACGGCGGTATCTACCTTTTCTTTCTTGGGCGGACTCAAATTATCTTTAAGGGCCAAAAGCAGTTTTGTTCTGCTATCGTTGCCTTTGGATTTAAGCATAGTGACTATATGCATTATTTTTTGCATTTCATCGGCCGTGGGCATACCTTCTCCTACGGATAAAGAGGTCTTTTTTTCTTCGGCGGATTGTTCGCCTAATAGCCCCTCTGCCATACGCCGTACCCTTTCCATACTTTCGGGGTCGTTTAAAATCCCCGCCAACTTTTCGCTTATATCATCCATTTAGTTTCCACCGCCGAGCATTTTATTTATAATCGCTTTCGCATCTTCGCTTGAAAGCATCTTTTTAAGATTATCTCCTTTTAGAGCCGACTCGAGTTTACTTCGGTCACTTTCGCTAAGGGCGGATAAAATTCCCGAAAGATCGCCGTTTTGGGCGGCGGAAATCGAAGATTTATCTATTTTCCCGCCCGAATTTGCGATAACAGAATTTATCAGTTTTTCTTTATTTATACCATCAAAATTATTATTCATATAAATCCCTCCATTTAATACTATGAAAATTTTCAGAATTTATGAGGCGCTGTTATGAGATTACTTGTTATTTCCGATACCCATAAAAATTCATTTATAATCGATAGAATTATAAGAAACCAACCCGAAGCTACGCATATTTTCTTTTTGGGGGACGTAGTTTCGGATATTGAAGATTTGCAAAAGGAATATAAGGATAGAATATTTCATATCGTGAGGGGTAACTGCGATGGCTTTTGCTCCTGCCCCGATTACGATATTATAAAACTTGAAAACCAAAATATCCTCTATACCCACGGGCATAATTTTTCTGTAAAATACGGCAAAACCCGACTTTTAGAGTTTGCCAAAAACTGCGGATGCAGTATCGCTCTTTACGGGCATACTCATATCCCCATTGTAACCTATGAAGATGAGGTTTACATTGTTAACCCCGGCTCCCCTTCAAGACCACGGGAAAGCAGGCCCTCATATGCGGTTATAGATATTGTAGATGGCGGAATCAAACCTATCATTATTTACCTTTAAAAGTTATAAATTTTCAAAAAATTCATATACTTACATTGACTGGAGATGATTTTTTGAAAATAGATTGGAAGAAACTTATAGGTTATATTGCTCTACCCATTATAATCGGCGCTATCGTTGGATGGCTTACTTCGGGCGGAATGGAAAAATTTAAATATATGAACAAACCGCCCCTTTCCCCTCCCGGTTGGCTTTTCCCTATTGCTTGGACTATTCTCTATGCCCTTATGGGAATTTCATATTATCTGATAAAGCAAAGCGGCGAGGATATAACAACTCAAAAAAGGTTATATGTAATTCAGCTCTTTTTTAACTATATGTGGTCCTTCATATTCTTTAATATGGATAACTATCTTTTCGCTTTTATTTGGCTTGTGGTTCTTTGGATTTTAATTATACTGACCGCTATTTCCTTCTATAGAGTAAACAAAACCGCAGGACTTTTATATATCCCTTATATACTTTGGGTAACATTTGCAGGATATTTAAATCTCGCGACTTATTTACTGAATAGGATGGTATAAAATAACTAAGCCCCGACCTTGAAGGTCGAGGCTTTTTGCTATCTTATCTCGGAGAGCTCGTCAATACACAGAACCGTCCCCTGTGTTTACTGTCTTCTTTTCGCTTTTGTGTGCAAGGATTTTATAGGAATCTGCATTCAATTCAACGACGAAAGTTTTTGTTATAGTTTCACCAGTACCAACATTATTGGTTAAAAGCACGGTAAACTCGTATTTGCTACCTCTGATTCTTTTCTTGCTGATGACGTCCATATCATAATAAAATTCGCCAAGATGCCTATCGAAATCGTAAGTTCCTGTATCTTTATTATAATATTCAACGGATTCAGGGTCGGCTTTTGTATTGAAAATACTTTCAATGTAATTATCAACTATTTTATGAGGAACAGAAAAATCCATCGTTTTAGTGTCGTAGTATTTTACCAACTCCGGCTCAATGCATTTCTCATCAAAGGTATAGCAAGCAGCAAATGTATAATAATAAAATACATCCTTAAAGGGAACGGCATCGCCTTCGTTAAATTCTAACGGGCATGTCAAAAAAAAGTTTTGGGTTATCTTGAGCATTAATATATCTGAAAGCATATACGATTCCCCGTAAGGTGTTTTCCCATCATTGCTTTCAATTTTTTCGTTGTCTTGGATAATGACGTTTTCGCTATTATTATCTATGATATCCTCATTTTCACTTTCATTATCTTTATCCATGACAATCTCGCTTACATCATCATTGTTTGATAAATCCGGTTTCGGCGCCTTTTCGCAAGAGGTCAAAACAAATAATAGGCAAACAACCAAAAGCAAAGCAAATATTTTTTTCATTTTATCACCTCAAAAAAACGACTTTGGGTCAACTCTGTCTGTCGAACTTCTATATGGTTCCATCCTAACTTCAAAATGCAAATGAGGGCCATACGTTTTCCCTGTCATGCCGACATATCCTATGATATCACCTTTGTTTATTTCATCACCCACATCCCATTTAATGGATTGTTTATCACTTAAATGAGCATATATGGTCCTATATCTTTTCCCGTCAATTACTGATTCTATCACTATATTGATTCCATAACTCTCATCACTTTGCGGTTTTACTACAACTCCGTAAAATGCAGAATGTATCGGGGTTTCTTCTGGAGCTTCAATATCTCTACCTCCGTGTTCGTCACCGCTTGCATAATAGGGATAATCGTTTTTGAAATTAGAGGTTGGTATAGGCATAACAGGATTATTGTTCACATATTTTAGTTGAATTGTTCGATTCATATACTCACAAGCGGCTTTTCTTTCTGCGGCAGTTTCGCTTGAGGTAGAAGAACTTAAAATCGGTCTTGTGCCTGAACTATCAGATAATGTAATGGGGTTATTATTGCAATAAGCAAACATATTACTACCCAATAATCCTGCGCCCGTAGACACATACCCATCCGCATTTATCCATCTGCAAGTTTCAGGGTCATAATAACGGCTATTGCAGAAATAGAATCCCGTCTCCGCGTCATAGTAATATCCGCGGTATCTTAATGGGTTTTTAATATACGCATAAAAGAACGATTCATCCATCAACGGTGTTGTTATAGTTTCGCCGTAAGGACCATAGGAATATTCAGCCATTAATCCCCCTGTTTCATCCCTTATGGCAATTATATCACCCTGCTGATTATATACATAATAGCAAACGCCTACTATACCCAAGAAATCTATGGCGTAACCGTAAGGTCTTCCCGTTTCGTCATAAAGATATACATAGTATATCCCGTCCTCATATTCACTTTGCAACACGCCATTCAACCAATAATACTTGGTAGTAACACCGTTTACTGTTTTGCTTGTTCGATTGCCATCCGCATCGTAAGTATAAGTAGCGATTAGCTCGCCGTTTTTAGAAACGCTTGTAAGTTGCCTGCCCGACCAGGTAAATGTATACCCATCCCTATATGTTAAGGGATTGCCTATATTATCATAGGTAATGGTCTGACCGTTATATGCGGTCAGAAGGTCTTTCCATTCGGTATCGCCATAGGTATAATTCTTGGTTACTATATTGTCTTCTTTTACCTGCGTAATATTACCGCCGTTATCGTAGGTGTAATAATACATAGGACCGCCGTTTACATCTGCAATTGTAAGCTGATTTAAGGCATCGTAAGTATAATTTGCAAGAACAGTGCCATTTTTAAGCTCACTTACAATATTTCCTACATCATCATATAAATATTCGAGCGTATCATTGCCGTTTTTAATGGTTTTAATAACGGTAGAGGTTGTTCCCGTAGTAGCGCCATCCATATAGGTATATTCGGTTGAGAATGGCGTAGTGGAATTAATCGTTCTGCTAAACAATCTTCCCAATTCATCATAGTTATATGAAAGTTTTATTTCTCCGTTAAGGGAAACATAATAAACATACCCATCATTTCTGATGAACATTGGATTATTACCGTAGGTAAACTCGGTATAGAAATCAGTAATGTTATTAGTATACTTATATTTTTTCAGGCGGTTATATTCATCATAGAAATAATTTAATTGATGACCGTTAGAGGCCTTAACACCTGAAAGACGACCTATAAGGTCATATTGGAAATTGGTAATAACGTTTGAAAGTAAATCTTGTGTTCTTACGGTATTACCCTTTTTATCATAAAGATACTTCTTTGTTATTGTACCATTAATGCTTTCACTCGTCAAGCGTTTGAGGTCATCATAATTATATTCGCGATATGCGCCGTTACCGTAGGTAAGTTTGGATATAAGTGATGACTTATTATCCTTATACTCGGTAGCGCTTAAAACTCTTGAGCCAACCGATATATTGGTTGTTCTGCCAAACTCATCATAATTAAAATTATAGGCAGTGCCACCCGGTGCGGTAATCTTTTTAAGAGCGCCTACTGTATCATATTCATAGGATACGGTTTTGCCCGCAGCGGTTACGGAATTTAATCGGTCGTTCTGAGCATTATACTGATACGAAGTAGTATTATTTTTAGCATCGGTTACAGAGGTTTGCAATCCGCGAGAGAAATCATAGCCATAGGTGGTTGTATTACCCAAGGAATCCGTAACGGTATGAGGATAATTTCCGTTGTCCTGATACGTTGCCGATGAGGTTATTATGCCATTTATTTTTTCGGCTACAAAACACTGATTTATAGCCGAGCCCTTTGTTGCAAAAACAAGCTCCGTTTCGGGCGAGGTGCTGAAGCTCGGAACGGTAAGTGTCAAGGTTTCATCATATTTAGGGATTATACAGAATCCCTTATATGAGGAATCATACTCAAACTTAAACAACTTCCTATCCGTTATAGTGGTATCGCCGATTTCCAGATACGGACTGCCATTTGTCGCGCTTGTCGCAGTGCTTACCTGCGCCAGCGCATTGGAATCGTTAAAGGGAGAAAGCGTATAATATCCGCTGTTTTGGTAATTGTTTGCGATAAATTTTTGCGGACGTTCCATATCCATATAACTTTGAACAATTCTGCCGTCGGATATTCCACTCGTTAAATACTGACCGCTGCTTCGGGCTCTTAGCATATACACGCTGCCATCCGAGATGGTGGTAGATGGGGAAGGATATGTGCATTCAAAAAACCAGGATTGGTCAGCATTATTATCCCCTTGCGGCGTGAGAATAGTAACATTATTTTGTTCGTGAGAAAAATTGACCGTTAGTATTTTTCCGTTTGCTGAGCACTTTGGCGATATAGTATAGTTATATGCTGATTTAGGAGTTATATAGAAGGTTTGAGCCGTACTGCCATTAATTTCGTTAATTGCCACATTGGCAAGCTCATAATCATTATAATCGGTTATATCCAAACAGATTCCGATATAATGAGCCGGATGTAGTGTATATCCGCCATCCTCGGTTGCGGCCAAGGTCCATTTTTGATTGTCCTCGCCTGTAAAATACGCCTGAATAACATTGGCGCCATTAAATGTTCCAAAGTTTTCAACGGTTAAATATTTGCCGCTTCCGCCGAGACGAATATAATACGTCATACCTTCTGACAAGGTATAAGAATACGGATGAGAAATCACATCTGCCGATACGGCGCTTCCCTGAGCGTTATATCGTATATCATAAGCGATACCTTGGGAATTGCGGGATGATTTAACGTTATTTTGGCTATTATAGAGATATTCATAATCACTGCCATCGGGCGATATCAAAGCAGAAAGATTGTTTCCTTCAAACTTAAAAGTTTCGCTTTGCTGAGCATAATCCGTAGTTGATATGACATTTCCGTTATTATCGTATCGATAACTTTGCATGGTATCTCTATAAAGAAACACATTATCAAAATAGGCGGTATTGCAGTTATCAAAATAACAGAGATATACGGTTACCGCAAAATAGGGCTTTTCTGCTATTATAACGTTACTTGTGAACTGCCAGTCGGTTAAAATATGATTATACTCTATATGTTCCCATTGAACACTTCCATCGGTACAACTAAGAGCGACAGATAATTTAAGGTTTTTGCTTTCAACAATAGTATTAGGCACTGCAGTTGCTTTAACATAAGCACCAAAGGAGTAAACATCACCTGCATTTCCATTTGTTACAATTGCTTGAGCAAAATTATAATCTTGCGACTGATTTCCGTTTATGCAAGCGGAATTTGACCCATCTTTAGAAACGGCCGAAGTAACATAACCATTTGCATTATTAGCAAATCCGTTAGCATGCGTGCTTCCGTTTCCATTTTGCTCAAAACTCGAATTAGTTAATAGGTTAATCGGATTTGATGCTTCGCCTTCTTCAAGCTGAACACTGTCTATCCATACAGTACCCGAACCTACATATAGACCTGCAGATACGCGGTTAATAGTTTCATCCGGCTCCAGATAAACGGTTAAACTTACAAATTGAAATCCGTTGTTAACCTCTATATCCGTAGTTCCTTTAAGGGGTGTTGAATATACGAAACGGTTTTTGCTTGTAACAAGTTCAAGTCCTGCACCACCGGTTGGGGACACTACATTTTCTGTCTTTATATAACCGGAATAGGTATATATTCCGCCTTGTTTTCCCGTGAAATTTTGAACAAAGCAGGTACTATCTTGCTGTAAAGTTCGGTGTATTCTTACGCTTTTGCTTGATAACAAACCTACATTATTCACAACGCCTGCTTCCATTATCAAAGGGTCATAGAGATACCATCCCGCCAAATCCTCCGAAAAAACAGGGTTTGTTAGATGGTTATTAACATATACGGCTCCGTTTGTGGATTTTTCAAGTTTATTGTTTTTGAACATACCTGACCCATTCGTTACGGTTTCGGTATATGTTTGATTATAGATATTATCGTAACTGTCATATACTCCGGTAGGTCTGCCCGCCGTATCAAACTGATACGTTAGTTTATACCCGTCAGAATCTGTAATATATGTCTGATTATACTCATATTGGAAGGTGAGAGCTTCTCCCAATGTACCATTTTTACCCTTTTGGCTCACCTGATGAATTTTTCCGTTTTCCATATAATATGCGTATTCAAGTTTAGAGCCGTCGGGTATGACCACATTTTTTAACCAACGTACAGCCACACCATTTGCTATTCCGGCTTCATAATACTCGAACCCTACATTTGTTCCATCTGGGTACGTTATCGATGCTAAATTCCCGTTTGAATAATTGAATCTTGTCGTTCTTGAGGCATTGTCAACTATACTGGTCAAAATATAATTCTGGTCATAATTTAGACTAAACACTCCACCCGATGATGTTGTTATGGATGTAAGGTGATTTTTATCAGAAGTAGGACCGGGAGAATAGTTTAGAGTAATATAGTTGCCATTATTATCAATTATTGAGCGCAGATATCCCCATTGGTCGAATTTTAAAACCGTACCGTCCTTATGGGTGAGTTGGCTTGTAAGCTCACCCCCTGTGATTTCGGTATATGTATATCCGAGACCGTCCTCGTCCGTTATTGTATTGTCACTTTTTTGTATAAAATAGTGCTCTGTACCGTCACCATCCGTATATACATATTTAACAGAGGAATTTCCAGCCACCGATACGGGTTCAAGTGTTTGCACAAGATTTAATCGCCAACCATAGCCATACCGCCCAGTGTCACCAGATGTTGCACCCATATTATAAATGTGAGACAGCGCGAATCCGTTAATGATAGAATTAAAACTTGTATCCTGGTGGACATATACAAGATTTCCATTATAGTTATTTACATAACCTGTTCCATAACCGCCCATATCTTGAGTTGTATAACTCCAATAATCTTCAAGACCAAGGGTATTTCTGTAATTTATAATCAACACCGGACGATATGATTTGTGAACATCGTTATCTTCACATCCCCAATCAGACGACGTGAACTGCATAGCACGATTAGCTGTTGTTTCATCGGCACTTTTGAGCATTATGCCGTAATTTTCATATGTTCCCTTGTACCAACCCGATACAACTTTTGTAATATCTGTCAAGAAGTACGAATCGGTTGTATTATAAGTAAAATAATCCTCGATAATCGAGTCATAATCATCGGCAGTAGTGTTCCAATCTGTCGTTTCGGGCCAAGAAGCCGTTACTCTATGAATATTTACTATTGGATTTCCCGAAGGACGAGGCCGGGGTGCTACATCATCATCATTTATAATGCCAGGATATGCTGTAACGCTCAATGTAGCATTAACAATCGCGCTATTCATATCTATTGTAGGCATATTATTGAATTTGATAACACTTCGAAAAATGCGTCCCAAATTGTCAACACCTACAACCAAATCCTCGGCATTGCAGCTAAACATTTGTGACTGATTTTGCATCATATCAATATCCCATATATCGCTTCTTACGGTACTCGAACCGGCGGTTGGGTCGATTATAATAGGATAAACTCTTTCCTCAGAGTTAATCCAATTTTTATTAGGGGTAAGAGTTATTTCAAAACCATTACTTTTTTCTTTAACATCCATCGAAATATCTTCCGAATATGCTTTATTGGCATCATACATATACGGCTTTTCAATGGTAAACACGGTTTTATCTGGTGTTTTCTTATCGTATAGTTCAATATCCCCATCTTCTGTGATTCTGTAATTTAAACCGCTTAATTTATATGAAAACGCAAAACTCTCAGGAGCATTTTCATCCTTTAAAACTATATTTTCCTTAACTTTAGAAGCATCAACAGAATAAACGATATCTACCGATTTTAAGATATCGCTATATTTAACGCTGCTTGTAAGTTTTTGGAGTATCATCGGGTCATTGGTTTGGTCACCCGAATAATCAGAATATTCCGCAGAAACCTTTTTCGCGCCAACTAAATCCCAAGAAACCTTGTGATTATCTTTTTTTAACGTTACAAGTTTGTTGCCGTTGCTTTTTTTAGAAAATTTAATATCAAAAGTATTTTTTTGATTTGTGAGTTGATTTTTTCCAGTTTCGGCATCTAATTCTTCAGATAAGCTATTATCCACATCTTGAAGAACTCCGTTTTCATCATAATAGTGAACGGGAATGGTATATTTAGCCGCAACTATGCTGCCGTCCTTCATTAAAAAATGTTTAGTATCGAACTCCCTTTTTTCTATAATTTCGCCGATAATATCCGTGCTTTGCTCGGCGATTACTTCGCCTGAATTAAAATTTTGATCCGCCGACGGTTCTTCGGCATAAGTTATAATAGGAACAACTGTGAGAATCATCAAAAGAGAAAGTATTACTGAAATTGTTTTAAGTAGTTTTCTATTGCAATTTGTAGTCCTGTTTTTCTTTTTCATAATTTCACATCTCCTATTTGTTTATTTGGAAATTTATTCCTTTTTTATTATACCAAAACATAAAAAAAGATGATATTAGCAAATTGATTGAAATCGGATTATGCTTTATGTTCAAAACGGAGTATTTGCCCTATACGTCTTGAAAAACTTTCAAATATATAGTATAATAAATTTATACTTTTATAAAAATTGGTGACTTAACGTGAATATAATACCCCGAGATTTAACCTCGGGGTTGTTGTTTTGTATTGTGCGAAACACACCGAAACTTTGCCACGGGCAAATCATAACGCGGCAACGCCGCTCATAGTTCACAACTTATAACCGGAACGGAACATCACATTGGCCGTTCCCTGCAAACATAAACCCCGCTCGCACCTTTCGGTGAAAGCGGGGTTATATGTTTTTCTCTTTAAATTAGCACTTTTCAGCTATTTCAAAAATCTTTGCGGGAAGGTCTGCTTCATCGCAAGAAACGGTGAAAACAAATTCAACGTCATCAATCTTTGCAACTCTTGCGAGGAAATCAGCGAGTTCATCATAATTGCGGGTGCCGATACGAAGGGTAGCATCACCAAAGATATGAGTTACATCGTGGTTACCCGATTTAACACCTGCCAAAAGGCCGTAATATTCGCCGTAGCCACTGATGGCGAAAGCATCAGAATCAATAAGTCTTGCCTTATGTGTTACGGAATAGGTAAGGGTGTCTCCCTTCTCAACGCATACTACGTTGCCCAAGCTTTCGTTAGCGGCGATATTTACCATATCCACTAACTTTTTGGTTTTACCCGAACCTTTTTTTCCGATAATGAGTTTAATCATACTAAACATCTCCTTTATTCTAATACCGCATCCGCGGTTTGTGTCCCGATTTTTATTTGCCTATTTGGAAATACGAGCGATAAGTTCTTCTCTCAAATCCTCATATCCCGGTTTTCCGAGAAGGGCAAACATATTTTTCTTATATGCTTCAACGCCGGGTTGATCGAAGGGGTTAACTCCCAGAACATAACCCGAAACGGCACAGGCCTTTTCAAAGAAGTAGATAAGGCGGCCAAGGTTTTCTTCATCGGCCTTGGATAAGGTTATAACGAGGTTTGGCACCCCGCCGTCAACATGGGCGAGTACCGTTCCCTCAAAGGCCTTTTCGTTAACGAAGGACATTGTTTTACCTGCGAGGAAATTAAGGCCATCACCGTTATCTTCGGCTTCTTCAATAACTATATCTTTTCCGTTATCCTTAATATCGACAACGGTTTCAAACATAAGACGGGTGCCATCCTGAATATACTGACCCATTGAGTGAAGGTCGGTAGAGAAGGTTACGGAAGCGGGGAAAATTCCCTTTTGCTCCTTGCCTTCGCTCTCGCCGTAGAGCTGCTTAAACCACTCGGCCATCATAGTAAAACGGGGCTGATAGTTGGCAAGGATTTCAACCGATTTGCCATTTCTATGAAGCACATTGCGAACTGCGGCATATTTATAGCAAGGGTTATTATCCATATCGGGAATATCGTAATCCTTTGCGCCTTCTTGCGCGCCCTTCATAAGAGCATCGATATCTCCGCCTGCAACGGCTATAGGAAGAATACCAACGGCAGTCAGAACAGAAAATCTTCCGCCAACATCATCGGGGATAACAAAGGTTTCGTAACCCTTTTCGTCGGCAACCTTTTTAAGAGTGCCTCTTGCTTTATCGGTGGTGCAGTAGATACGCCTTGCGGCCTCCTCTTCACCGTATCTTTCTTCAAGGTATTTTCTGAATACTCTGAAAGCAACGGCGGGCTCGGTAGTAGTTCCCGATTTGGAAATTACGTTAACCGAAACTCTTTTGCCTTCGCATATTTCTAAAAGCGCGGAAAGTTCGCTGCCCGAAATACTATTGCCCGAAAAATAAACTTCGGGGACACCTTTCCCGATAGAATTATAATAGGTGCCTTTCAAAAATTCTATTGCGGCACGGGCGCCGAGATATGAGCCGCCGATACCTATAACTATAAAAACATCGGTATCATTTTTAATTTTTTCGGCCGCTTTCTTTATGCGGGAAAACTCATCCTTATCATAGTTAAAGGGAAGTTCCATCCAACCGAGGAAATCATTGCCCTTGCCGCTTTTTTCTTTAAGTGCGGTATGGGCGGATAAAATCTCGGGCTCAAGGGCCTTGATTTCTTCCTCTTTAAGAAAATTTTCTGCGTATTTGTAACTAAAATTTAATGCCATTGTAAAAATATCTCCTTTTCGTAATTCCATTTTACTATATTTTTCCCCTCTTTTCAAGTAGTAATATTAAAGTATTTAAATATTTTTAATATTACAATAATCAAAGGGTAAGAAGTCCCGAAAGGAGCCATTTTAAAGCGGTGAGATAATTCATTTTTCCCACATTTTCCGCCGCGGTTATATCTATGCTGCCTATCAGTTCTTCCCCTAAGAAAACATCAATAGAGCCCACTTTATCCCCTTTTCGCACAGGCGCTTTTATATCCTCTTTTAAGTTTATTTCCTGCTTGATTTCGCCGCCCTCATTTTTCTTCAAAAGAAGTTTTAAAAAACCATCTGCCAAAGCCGCAAATTTCTTCTTTTCGCCATCATCTATTTCCACCGAAAACGCATCGGTTTTTTCGGGATGAATTTCGGTAAGCGCGAAGTTGGCAAAGCCATAATTTAATAGTTTTTTTGCGCTTTCAAATCTATCGTTTGAACTCTCACTTCCCATAACCACTGCCACCAACTCCGTTCCGTCCCTCATAGCCGAGGCCGAAAGACAGTAGCCCGCCGTGGAAGTGGTGCCCGTTTTGAGTCCCGTCGTTCCTTCATAGAATCTGACTAATTTATTTGTGTTTACAAGTTCGCTTTCTCCGCCTCTCAGGGAATCCATCCAGACGGTTGTATACTGCTTAATAAGTTCGTGTTTAATAAGTTCGCAAGACATTATGGCAACATCGTGGGCGGTGGAATAGTGTCCTTCGGCATCAAGACCTGTGCAGTTTATGAAATTGGTGTTATTCATACCGAGTTTTTTTGCCTTTTCGTTCATCAAGGAAACAAAACCCTCCTCACTTCCTGCTATCGCCTCTCCAAGCATTACTGTAGCATCATTGGCAGATGCGATAACCGTGGCTTTTAAAAGATCATCCACCGTCATTGATTCCCCCGGTTCAAGCCAGATTTGTGAGCCGCCCATACTTGCGGCGTGGTCACTGCAAGTAAGCACATCCTCAAGACTCAAAGTTTTATTATCTATCGCCTCCATCACAAGTAAAAGGGACATAATTTTAGTAATGGATGCAGGGGCGGTTTTTTCATCAATATTATTTTCATAAAGGATGGTTTTTGTATAGGGCTCCATAAGTATTGCCGATTTGCCTTTGATTTCCAAATTGGCGTTTTCAGCCCTCACTTTTACGGGGTAAAACCCCGTAATTAATATAAATGCTAAACATAATGCCAAAAATTTTATGGTTTTTTTCATATATGGTCCCCCTAATTACTTTATCAGTAATTGCTATGCATAAAAATTTTAAAATATTTCTCAAAACACTTGAAAGAACGCGCTTATTTTGATATACTTATTATGATTTTATATATCTAAAATCATATTCTCAGGCAAAGAGGTAATAAAATGGGGAAAATAGGATTTGACAATAGCGAATACATCCGCCTTCAATCTCAAAAAATACGAGACAGAATAGATATGTTCGGCGGAAAACTTTATATGGAATTCGGCGGAAAACTTTTTGATGATTATCACGCTTCAAGAGTTCTCCCGGGTTTCCAGCCCGACTCCAAGGTTAAGATGCTCTTAAATCTTAAGGATGATGCGGAAATCGTTATCGTTATCAATGCGGATGCCATTGAGAAAAATAAACGCCGCGGAGACCTCGGAATTACCTACGACCTTGAAACCCTTCGCCTCATTGATGCCTTTAGAAATATAGGTCTTTTTGTGGGCAGTGTTGTCATCACCTGTTTTACGGGTCAGCATCTTGCCCTCGCCTTTGAAAAACGGCTTAAAAATTTGGGTATTAATGTCTACCGTCACTATCCTATCCACGATTATCCCGCCAATATTCCCCTCATCGTAAGCGATGAAGGATTCGGCAAAAATGATTATATCGAAACCTCTCGTAAACTTATAGTAGTTACCGCCCCGGGTCCCGGTAGCGGTAAAATGGCTACCTGCCTTTCCCAACTTTATCACGAACATAAAAGAGGTATCGCGGCAGGTTACGCTAAATTTGAAACCTTCCCCATTTGGAATCTTTCTTTAAAGCACCCCGTAAATGTTGCCTATGAGGCCGCAACTGCCGACCTTAAGGATGTTAATATGCTGGACCCCTTCCATCTGGAATATTACGGCAAAACCGCGGTAAACTATAACCGCGATATTGAAATTTTTCCCGTGCTTAATGCTATGATGGAAAAAATCCTCGGCGAATCCCCCTATAAAAGTCCCACCGATATGGGCGTTAATATGGCGGGCTTTGCTATTAAGGATAACGCGGCCGTAGAAGAAGCCGCTAAGCAAGAAATTCTTCGTCGTTACTATAACGCCCTCTGCTCCGTAAGGCAGGGTATGGGCGACCAATCAGAAGTTGCCAAAATCGAACTTCTTATGAATCAGTTGGATGTTACGGTGGATGCCCGTCCCGTAGTTAAAGCCGCGCTTCAGAAAGCAGATTTAACGGGCGGTCCCGCTACTGCTATCGAACTTGCCGATGGCACCGTTATAACGGGTAAAACCTCTTCTCTTCTCGGCGCATCATCATCGATGCTTCTTAATACCTTGAAGATTTTAGGCGGCATTCCCGATGATATTGAACTGCTTTCCCCCACCATTATTGAACCTATCCAAAAGATGAAAACGGGAGTTCTCGGAAACCATAACCCCCGCCTTCATATAGATGAACTGCTTATCGCTCTTTCTATCTGCGCTGTAACCAATGATACAGCCCGAAAGGCCCTCGACCAGATAGAAAAACTGCGCGGCCTTGAAGCCCATTCTACCGTAATTCTTTCCCGCGTTGATGAGCAGACATTCAGAAAACTCGGGGTTAACATTACCTGCGAACCCCAATACCAAACCAAAAAACTTTATCACTCGTGAGGTATGATATTATGAGTAAATACAATATTGAAACAAAATGTGTTCAAGGCGGATATACCCCCGGTAACGGTGAGCCCCGCCAAATTCCCATTATTCAAAGCACAACATTTAAGTATGCTACCAGCGAAGATATGGGTAAACTTTTCGATTTAGAGGCATCGGGATATTTTTATACCCGACTTCAGAATCCTACCAATGATTCTGTTGCCGCTAAAATCTGCGATATGGAGGGCGGCACCGCCGCTATGCTTACCTCCTCAGGTCAGGCAGCAAACTTCTATTCTATCTTCAATATTGCATCTTGCGGCGACCATGTAGTTGCCTCTTCTGCAATTTACGGCGGCACCTATAACCTTTTTGCTGTTACAATGAAGAAGATGGGAATCGAGTTTACCTTTGTTACTCCCGATTGCAGTGACGAAGAACTTGAGGCTGCATTCAAACCCAACACCAAGGCCGTTTTCGGTGAAACCGTTGCAAACCCCGCCCTTTCGGTGCTTGATATCGAAAGATTTGCCAATGCGGCTCACGCTCACGGCGTACCCCTTATTATTGATAATACCTTTGCAACCCCCGTTAACTGCAGACCTTTTGAGTGGGGCGCAGATATCGTTACCCACTCCACCACCAAGTATATGGACGGTCACGGCGCAGGTGTTGGCGGTTGTATAGTTGATTCGGGTAAGTTTGACTGGACAAAGTATCCCGAAAAATATGCAGGTCTTTGCACACCTGATGACAGTTACCACGGTGTAACCTATACCGAACGTTTTGGACTTGAGGGCGCATTTATAACCAAGGCCACCGCTCAACTTATGAGAGATTTCGGCTCTATCCAGTCACCGCAAAATGCCTTCCTTCTTAATTTAGGTCTTGAAAGTTTACACCTTCGTATGAAAAAGCACTGCGAAAACGGTCTTGCGGTCGCCAAATTCCTAAAGAGTGACGAGCGTATCGCTTGGGTTACCTACCCCGACTTAGAGGGCGATAAATACTATGACCTTGCTAAAAAGTATATGCCTCAGGGCTCTTGCGGCGTTGTAAGTTTCGGCGTTAAGGGCGGCAGAAAAGCGGCCGAATCCTTTATGAAGAATTTAAAACTCGCCGCTATTGAAACCCACGTTGCCGATGCGAGAACTTGCTGTTTGCATCCCGCAAGCGCTACCCACCGTCAGATGAACGATGACGAACTGATTGCCGCAGGTGTTTCACCTGACCTTATCCGTTTCTCTTGCGGAATCGAAAGCAGCGAGGACCTTATTGCCGATATCAAGCAAGCCCTTGATAATATGTAATATAATTTAAAAAATGGAGGTATTGGGATGCCTATTAAAATCCCCGATAATCTACCTGCAGTAAAAACTCTTGCAGAGGAAAATATCTTTGTTATGACCGAAAAACGCGCCATAACTCAGGATATCCGACCTTTAAAGATTTTACTTTTAAACCTTATGCCCAAAAAGATTGAAACCGAGACCCAACTTTCCCGTCTTCTCGGTAACTCTCCCTTGCAGGTGGATTTTACATTTATCCATACTAAAAGCCATCAATCAAAAAACACTTCTGCCGAGCATCTTTTCACCTTTTATAAAACCTTTGATGATGTGAAGAGTGAAACTTTTGATGGTATGATTATAACCGGCGCTCCCGTTGAACACCTTAAGTTTGAAGAAGTGGAATATTGGGATGAGCTTTGCGAAATTATGGAATGGACCAAAACCCATGTTCACAGCACCTTCCATATCTGTTGGGGCGCGCAAGCGGGACTTTATTATCACTATGGCATTGATAAACAACCTTTAAGCGAAAAACTTTTCGGTGTTTTTCCTCATACCGTTGAATATAAAAAGTCGATTTTGTTCAGAGGTTTTGATGATGTGTTTATGGCTCCCCACTCCCGTCACACAACGGTAAACCGCCAGGATATCGAAAAGGTTTACGACCTTCGAATTCTTGCTTCTTCCAAGGAAGCGGGGGTTTATGCCGTTGGCACGAAGGGTGGCAAGCAAATCTTCATTACCGGTCATTCGGAATATGATGCAGGAACGCTTAAAGCCGAGTATCTTCGTGATTTAGGCGAGGGCAAACCCATTTTTATGCCTAAAAACTATTTCCCCGATGATAACCCCGAAAACGAGCCCCTTGTTTCCTGGCGCTCCCACGCCAATTTGCTCTACACAAACTGGCTTAACTACTTCGTTTACCAGACAACACCCTACGATATAAACGAAATAGGAAATAAATAAAATAGCCGCCGCAGTTTAAAATCTGCGGCGGTTTTTATTGCCCTGATTTATATATGGATTTTTTGTTAGTAATTAATAATTGACTTGAAAGGTTATCTCTATTATAATTTTTATATAATAAAAAAGGTGGTATTATAATGAAAAGAAAATTATCATTATGCCTCGCGTTATTTATGTTTATATTATCTTTTTCCAATTTCTCGGTTGCAGCGGCAACCAATATACCCTTATGGGAATCTTCTGTAACCACAAAAACCGTTACCGTTACGCAAGGTGATGGTCCCAATGACGAGTGGACATCTTATCGCTATATTCCCACAGAAACAAAGGAATATGCGATAAAACTCCCCTACGTAAACAACAATTATATTTCAATTTCGGTTCGTACCATTGATGATATTTATGTTGACAGAGACCACTGGATGGGTGAGAGTTACGAATACTATATTTTGAATCTAACTGCAGGTCAGGAATATGTAGTTTCTTTTTACGGTGTGAACTATACCGGCGAAATTTCCATTGTAAAATGGGATACTAAATATCTGCTCCCCGACCATCCATTTATTCAGGAAGACGAGAAAAAAGCCGTTAATGTTACTATAGATGATTATGCATATTTTTTGTTCACCGCCAAAGCCACTGATACATACTGCTTCGGTCACAACACCGATGACATTTCGGTAGACCTATCCCCCACCTATAAAACAACTACCCAACAGGGTCATCATCCCGAAGAACTTGGCAATTGGCATACCGATATCCCCACCACTCAGCGCGGAACCCTTTACCGATTAGAAAAAGGTAATACCTACCTTATCAGCATCAGAGCCCGTGGCTTCAACCAGACCGTTACAGATACCGTTTGGATTCGTCAGGGCGAAGCTCCTACTGATACTTGGAGCGCAAATATCCTTAACTCTGTTACCCTGAAACTTAACCAAGAAGCCACTTATCATCTCACCCCTTCCGAATCGGGCAAATATATGGTGCTCGGTGACGGCAGATTTATATTCGATGTTTTCGATAAAAAAGGAAACAGTGCCCTTCATTCCGAATTTACAGCCCCCGACCACGTTTCAGGATATATTTTCAATCTGACCGGCGGACAAAAATATACTGTTAGTGTCAGATTGTATAGGGGACTTGAAAACGGTGAAACCTCTGCTACCGGTAAATTCCGTTTCGAAAAGGTCGGAGCAGTAAAATCCGTAAGTTTATATATTGTTACCCTTACCGATAATTCGTGTACCATCGGCATTGATTCTGACCCTGTATGCGCGGGATATCTTGACGGAGTTAAATGGAGTATCAGCAACACGGCGGACTTTGAAATAACAAATTCCTATAATGGTGGCATTGAATTGCAGGCAAAAAAGAAAGGGAAAAAGACCACCGTTACCGCAAAAATCGGAAGCATTACCACCTCAATAGAGGTAGATACCACCGCCAAGCCACCCGTTTTAGAAGAGGGCAAAACCTTTACTGTAAACGGTACTGTAGGTCGCAGCGGCACGGCGGCAGTATTTACACCTGCCAAATCAGGAAAATACGAATTCACCATTACTCCAAAAAGAATTCATCCCGACCAAAAAGTAAATATGAGCTTTATTATTGGGTATGACCTGGACCAAGACCCTACCTATTATAAATCCAATATTACAGGCAAATACACATTTACCGTAAACTTAAAGGCGGGTCGAAAATATTACATAAGTAAATATGAAACCCGATATTCCGTTGTTTATAAATATGTGGGCGCCGCCTCATCCTCGGGTGACACATCATCTAAAGACAACAACGCTTCGACTTCCCCCGGCATCAATGATAATACCCCCATCCCCGCCGTAAAAATAATGCCCTTTACCGTTACGGGTTCGGAGAATGTTTTCCTTATCGACAACGATTCCCTTCAGCAAGCCGTAACCACGGGCAGCGCAATTCAGGTGGATTTCCCCGAAGATGTTAGCATCCAGCTGGATAATGCAGTTATCACATCCCTCTGCGGCGTCGCAAACGGCGAAGGAGCTTCCCTCCATTCAATTCACGAAGAACTCTCGGACCTAAACGATGAGCAACAAAAAGCCCTTAAGGATAAAGACCTGGCTTTACTGCTTGACTTAAAACTGACCGTTGGCGATAATGAAATTCACCAACTCGGCGGCAATGCGCTGGTAACCATTCCTAATCCAGATAAGGATAAAAATTGGAATGTGTTGTATATAGCGGAAGATGGCGCCATAGAAACTATGGATATTACCTGCGATGATACCATAACCTTCGCTACCAACCATTTTTCACATTATGCGCTTGTTTCTGATATTGAAAAGACAACTACCGATAAAGCGCAAAACAAATGGATACTTCCCGTTATCATTTGTTTAGTTTTAATCGGCGGTGGTACGGGCGCATTCTTCTTCCTTAAGAAAAAGAATTTTTTCAAAAAATAAATCTTTAACTTATAAGTAAAATTAATCCCGATTAGCCAAGCTAATCGGGATTTAGTTTTGCAAATATTAATTTATTTTTAAACAAATTTATATTACGAAATATACTGCGCCAAGGTTACGATAAGGGGCATTGTGATTATAGAAATCAAGGTGCTTACCGAAACTAAATTTGCCGAGGTTTCGGTATCGGCGCCGTATTTAGCCGAAAACATTGTGGTTGCAGCAGCGGCGGGGGAACAAAAAGAAATTGCAGAGGAAACTAATATCGTATCCTTAACTTTGCAAACCCACAAAATAAATAGCGCTATTAAGGGTAACACAATAAGCCGCAAACACATTGCCAATATGCACTTTATATCCTTAAATGTTTTTAAAATATCGCTCTTTGATAGGTAATAACCGATTATTATCATTGGGAGCGGCGTATTTAAAGCGGCAAGATAACCTATTGGCGCCTTTATTATTTGAGGCACGGGAATTGACAGTAAAAATACAATAAGCCCAATGCCTACCGCAATTATACCCGGATTAACTATCATCTTTACGGCGCTTATTTTAACTTTATCTCCGCCCATAAGATAAAGCCCATAACTCCACATAAATATATTAAACACAGCAACATACGCAGAGGCGATGAACACACCGTCATCCCCTAAAAGCGCCTGCTGCAAGGGAATGGACATATATCCGCAGTTGGCGAAAATTATGCCAAACTGCAAAACCTTTTCTTTGCGCTTATTATCGTCTTTTACAAAAATTCTACTGGCGATTATAAATAAAATATGAGAGCCCGTAGCAATCAGAAAACTCATAAGCAGAGTTTTAAGGGAGGATTTATCAAACTCCCTTATAAATGACTGCAAAATAACGCAGGGTGTAGCCAAAATAAGCACTACATCGGTCATACCCTTGCAGGCATTTTCATTTAAAATCTTTGCTTTTGCGAGAACTACGCCCAAAAGAATCAATATAAAAAGAATAACAACCTGAACCGTAACATTTATAAACATTTATTTTACGCTTTCTATGAACTTGTTAAAACCGTCTTGTCCTTTTTGGTCTCTTTTAAAGACACCCGCATCAAGAAGAACTCTTTTAAATACCTCGCCTACTTCGTATTTGAGGATATTATCCACATTTTCACTGTTTATATCACCATATTTGGCCTTAATCTCTTCGGCCCAATCAATATGCTTTATAAGTTCTTCTTCGGTTATTTTTTCACCGCTCACAAGTTTCTCGCCCAAAAATTTAAGTTCGCTCTTAAGGCGCGACGGCAACACCGCCAAACCCATAACCTCAATAAGACCGATATTTTCTTTTTTGATATTATGAAGTTCCTTATGGGGATGGAAAACGCCCAGAGGATGCTCATCGGTAGTGATATTATTGCGGAGCACTATATCAAGTTCGTAATTCTCCCCGTTTTTACGGGCGATGGGGGTAACGGTATTATGGGGCACCCCATCGGTTTCGGCGAATATAAAGCGCTCGGGGTCGGAATAATTTTGCCAATTTTTAAGGATTTTATCGGCAAGAGCAATTATTCTTTCGGTATCCTTGCCCGAAAGCCGAATAACCGACATAGGCCATTTTACTATTCCCGCCTTAACATCAGAAAATCCTTCGAAAACATACTCTTGTTCCACGGGGGCTTTAGCCATAGCAAAGGTATATCGGCCGCCCTGATAATGAGAATGGCTTAAAATGGAACCGCCCACTATGGGAAGACCCGCATTGGAGCCCAGAAAATAATGGGGGAACATTTTAACAAAATCAAAAAGTTTTCTAAAGGTAGACACATTAATTTCCATAGGAATATGCTCACCGTCAAAAACAATGCAATGCTCATTATAATAAACATAAGGCGAATATTGGAAAAACCACTCTTTACCGTCAAGAGTAACGGGAATAACCCTATGATTCTGCCTTGCGGGGAAATTCATCCTGCCCGAATATCCTTCGCACTCTTTACAAAGAAGACACTTCGGATAATCTGAAGCGGGTGCGTTTTTAGCTGCCTCGATATCTTTGGCGCTTTTTTCGGGTTTTGAAAGGTTAACCGTAATATCCAAAGTGCCATATTCGGTTTCGGCTTCCCATTTCATATCCTTTTTAACTCTATATGTTCTTATGTAATCACTATTGCGGCTTAAATTATAATAATATTCCGTAGCCGCTTGCGGAGAGATTTTATAATTCTCATAAAACTTATCGGTTACTACCGAAGGGGCGGGAATCATAAGTCCCATAAG
>JAZNFF010000037.1:0-4624 GCA_045588995.1 Acutalibacteraceae bacterium | reverse complement strand
TATACGCCGCGAACGCGACTTGACTCAGGAGGAAGTAGCTGCTCACCTCGGCATTTCGTTTCAATCTATAAGTAAATGGGAACGAGGAGACGGATACCCTGATATAACAATGTTGCCTGCATTAGCAAATTATTTCGAGATGAGTGTTGATGAACTGCTTGGAATGAGCGAGATTGAAAAGAACGATAAGTACGATGAAATCAATAAAGTTTGGACTGAAAACAACAAAAATGGATTACATAGTGAGAATGTCGCACTAATGCGTCAAGCACTGAAGACTTTTCCGAACAATGCACTCTTGCTTGTCCAACTATCTACATCACTTGAGAAACTGGGCGGAACAGACGATGAAAAACTTAGATATTTAAGAGAGTCCATAGCCGTACAGGAACAAATACTCCGGTACGGCGAAGATTCTGAAGTGCGTGGCGCAACACTCTATAACATATGTTTCGCATATTGGAAAGTCGGTGAATTTGACAAGGCATTGGAGCAAGCAAGGAAACTGCCTAATCTTTATAAAGCACGCGAAAATGCTCTTGTATATTTCCTGAAGGGTGAGGAAAGACATAAGATTGCAAAAGAAGCACTTA
This sequence comes from Acutalibacteraceae bacterium, assembly GCA_045588995.1. Taxonomy (GTDB): domain Bacteria; phylum Bacillota; class Clostridia; order Oscillospirales; family Acutalibacteraceae; genus UBA737. The sequence continues at coordinate 4,031 of JAZNFF010000037.1, read as the reverse complement.
CTCCGATTGCTTGGGTTATTGCACATCATTTAACTGCTCTCTATGAAACCGAAAATGATCCTGCTTATCTGAGCAAAGCATCGCAAATACTTGATATCCTTTTTTCTGAAGATAAGGAAGATGATTTTATCAAATCTATTCGAGAGCGTATTTCTCTATAGTACAGAAAACGGAAAGGCAGGGGTTAAGCCCCGCCTTTCCGACCAAAAACAGCATATTTTGACCGATACATAGCAAAAGCGAGGTGAAATTCACCTCGCTTTGCCTTTGGGTAATATTACAATTGTGTAGTTCGTTTCTGTGTAGTCATCGCCGGATAAATATGTAATGTTGACATTTCCTTTAGTATTGAAGTAACCGTCAACAACAAAATCAGCCGCAACAGGCGAAACATTTTCTAATTTATACTCTTTATAGTATTGTTCTTTATCAAATATATCTTGAACAACAATAAAATGTTCACCATCTCTATAATCTCCATATACTACATAACCGTCTTTAGCAGTCAGAACATAATAGAATGTTTCTGAAATTTTGCTATTTTCTAAATCATAATATTTTGCATAATTGGTTGACAATCCTGTTCCTGACTGAACACAGATACCGACAACATCAGTGCTCACTTTTTTTCGTTTGGGTTCCCGTGTTAAATTATCTTCATAATCTAAAATTTTACCTTTATAATCGGTGATTTCATATGAGTATGTTTTATTTGCTTGCTGTGTAATCATTGAATGGGTAACCAAATAAGAGTCCCACAAATCATACCGACTGATATTTTTGATTGAACCGCAGAACATATCCATATGACCACAATCGTCTTTATCAAAAACACCCTCTATGATTACATACTCGCCATTAAATTTTTGTGCTTCTTCGTATGAAATTGCTTTTTCACCAAGCTCAATCCAAATGGAATTGCCAACACCGTATTTTAAATCTTCTTTGTTGAGCGAAATGCAATTGCCTTCAAATTCAAGATTGCCGACACCTATTACTCTGACAAGTTGACCGTCATATTTTTCTGGAGTAGCAATCAATTGAATCATAGTTACGTCTTTTGCATATTGATTAGCAGGGTTTGGTGTTTCGCTATAACCTGATTCAACAAGTTTGTTTTGATACATCTTTATACCAAACAATATAGCAAAAACAACTGCTAAAGTTATAAGAACGGAAAGAATAATTGTTATTATTTGTTTTTTGTTTTTCACAAAATCACCGCCTTTAATTTATTATATCACAACAGACTTAAAAAGTAAATTCGTGCAGTATAAATCTCCCACAATTACAGATAATAAGAACCACACGGTGTTTCCAAAATTGGAAATTTTGACACCTGAGCGAACCTTGTTACTCGCGTTCGCTCGTAATATACAACACAATTTGTAATTTAAGGAGAAATGCATATATGAAAGCAACAGGTGAGGTTGCGAGCGCACTCTGTGGGTGATACAGCGAGCAAAACGAAGCGCCGCGGTCGACGATTGCGCCACGATGAGAGTGAGCGCAGAGTCGGGCACCGCAAGAGGAAAAGTGAGAAGAATCGACGGCCTTGGTCGTGTGGTTATCCCCAAAGAAATCAGAAGAACGATGCGGATTCGTGAAGGCGACCCTTTACATACAACATTGACACTTTGCGACAAGTTATGCATTGCAGTACATAATGTGGTGGAAAGATATAACGAGAGGTGAATTCACCTCTCGTTATATTATCTAAAATTCTTATGACAGTTTTGTTTTAAAAACGTTTTGATTTCACCAGTGTCTTTATCTTCATAATATCTAATTAGTAATCGCTTAAATTCGGGCACTTGCGCTTCGGGAATAACAAGCAAACCGCCCGCTTTTGAAATTAAATAATGATTTGCAAAAATCACAGATGCTCGTTTATTGCCATCGTTAAAAACTTGTGTTTTCATACAATATAAACAAAGTTCGATTGCAATATCAATTGCTTCAGAGCCCGATTTTATAATTGATAAAATGTTTTCAATAACAACGGTTTCTATCGGCAACGGCGGAATGTACGAAGTTCCGCCGATAGTTACGGGCACACCGCGGATTCTTCCACCATTTTCAAAAAAGCCCTCATTTACAAGCTTTGCAATATGGCAAAGAATAGAATAGTCACTTTTTACCTGTAGCACATCTTTATCCAAAATAAATTCCCAAGCGTGTTTCAGATTTAATATTTTTTGCACATCACTTGCAGTAACACCATTTACCTTACCATTCTCGATAATATCCTCGGTCTGTGGGAAAGAGGTTGCCACGCCCTCCAAAACTGCCTGCTCATATATTGATAATTTCATATTGATTCGGGCAAAGTCAAGGTTAAGCATTACGTCGGGGGATAATTCGTTTTCAATAAAACCAATTTGGGCAAGCGCTTTTTCAACTTTGCGAATTTGCTTTCTGAGTTCCTTTGCTTCGGCGTTGTTGCGAAGTAATAATTGATAAAGAGCATCGGAGTATACGTCAACATAGGTGGAGGTTACTCTGCTGCCCACACGTTTGCGGATATATAAATACTTGCCGCTTTTGTTTTCTTTAATTTCAGGTGTACCATCATAAGCCAATAAGTTAAGGCGAGCATATAAGTCAGCACGTTGTTGTAACAGTTCTTGTATTTCAGGGTAATTGTTCATACCAAAACTCCTTTTAGGGAACTTTTTATGAGTTTATTATAACTATTATTCCCTAAAATGTCAAGATTTATTCATTAAATAAAACTGAATTAACGCAGTATAAATTTCTACCATTTACAAATACTAACAACAAGATTTGAATTTAAAGGAGTTTTTATATATGAAAGCCACGGGAATAGTTAGAAGAATTGATGAATGAGGTATAATAACACCAAGTGAGATAAAGCTTTATAAACACTGGGATTTCGGGCGGTTTTTGAAGAAAATTTTTGACAAAAACAGCATATTTTAACCAATACATAGCAAAAGCGAGGTGAAATTTCCACTCCGCTTTTGCTGCAATTGAATTTATTTGATGTTATATTTACCCGCACGATCGAGAGCGATATTTCTAAAATGTTCATGCTTAAAGTTGCGTTTGACATCAGTGGTATCCACAAAATATCCCGCTTTTAGTTTTTGTATGATTGCTTCAGCAACAAACGCTTCAAAAATAAAATCATCTTGAAATGCCGCTTCGATGTCGGTATTCATACCTTGGTTAATTCCATCTATGGCGTGACGATAAATAATATTTTCTTTGCCTAATAGTATACCCATGTTTTTCAAACAGTTTATACCCTCTATCATATCTGCCACGCTGATTTTCCCCTTAAAGGTTACGTTAGTTTCTCCGCCTCGAAGAAGAAAATCTACTGTTGTTTCAAGCACATCAGCCAAGTCAGTTAAGAGAGACACATCAGGAAGTGTTTCTCCTCGTTCCCATTTGCTGACTGCTTGAAAAGACACGCCCAATCGTTCGCCGAGTTCTGCTTGCGTAATACCTTTTTGAGAACGCAACAATGCGATCATTTTTCCAATTTTTATATTGTCGGTCATAGTAACACCTCGTTTTTTGTAGTCAAGTCAACTTGCAATTATATTATAGCATCGCCTTGATTCATCATCAATAACTCTTTAGGTTAGTTTTCATTTGTATTATTCAACTATAATCAAGAACAAACAGTGTATATTTCTTCCGCATTAACAAATACTAACATCACGATTTGAAATTAAAGGAGATTTTATATATGAAAGCAACAGGGATTGTACGGCGTATTGACGACTTGGGCAGGGTGGTTATCCCGAAGGAAATCCGCAGGACTCTGCGTATCCGTGAGGGTGACCCGTCGCAGACAACATTGGAAGCATGGCAGTTATTCGCCATTTCCATGATCAACCTGCATAAAAGGCTCAGACTTACTTAGTGCATTTTGCTGTATTTTCCGTGAACGACAATGCATATCCATAACGGATATGCGCCGAAAAAGCCCCTCCTTTTACTGCACAAAATTGTGCAAAAGGAGAGGCTTTTTTCATAATCCCAAAATAGTAAAGACC
>JAZNFF010000036.1:0-2365 GCA_045588995.1 Acutalibacteraceae bacterium | reverse complement strand
TGCCACAAGTTGAAAACGAGAGCCTCCCTTGCCTAAAGGGAGGTGGCACGGCAAAGCCGTGACGGAGGGATATAAAACCGTTATGAATATGGAACAAAGGAAAACTCTTGTTAATTCATATCTTGGTAAGATGGTTAATATTAAAATAGACCGCCCCATAGGTTATGTACATAAAAGGGAAAATTATGCTCTAACATATCCTATCAATTATGGATATATCCCTGAAGTGTTTGGTGGCGACGGTGAAGAACTTGATGTATATTTGCTTGGCGTTGACAAACCTATAACTGATTATGTTGCTAAAATAATTGGTGTTGTTTATCGTATGAATGATGTTGAAGATAAACTTATAGCCGCACCAGAGGGTGTGTGTTTTAATCAAGCAGAAATTGCACATTACATACACTTTCAGGAACAGTATTATGAAACTTATATTGACGCGATATATCAAAAATCTTGCGGCGCAATTATTTATAGACAGATAAATGATAAAACAGAATACCTTTGCATTTTACAAAAAAGGTCAGGATTGTATAGTGTGCCAAAAGGTCATAGCGAGGCGTTTGAAACAGAGAGGCAATCCGCAAAGCGTGAAATATATGAAGAAGTGGGTATAAAGGCTGAATTTAAACCAAATTTCAAAATGGAAATACAATATGATGTGCCTGATAATAAGCAAAAGACGGTTGTGCTATTTCTTTGTGAACACAAAGGTGGAATAAAAATAGATTGTAATGAAATTAAGGAATATAAATGGGTTGAATATGAAATAGCCAAAAAAATGTTACCTAAATGGTATGAAACAGTCATTGATGAAGCGGAAAAATATATTAACAGCTTAAAGTTTTGATTAAGAAAATCCCTCCACCGCTAAGTATCCCTCAGTCAAAACCTACGGTTTTGCCAGCTCCCTTTAGGCAAGGGAGCCTTTGCGGTCGTCCTCCCTTTATTAGGGCAAGGGAGGCTAATTTGTTCCCAATTTGACACAAGCTTATAATCTATACAGCAAGTGAGGTGATAGCAATGAAAGAGGATAAACTTTCTGATTTATCCATGAAGCTATCGGTTGATGTTTTGAAATTAACAAAGGAATTAAGGTCAAAACACGAAACCGTAATTTCAAATCAAATGGCCAGAAGTGCGACAAGTGTTTGCGCTAATATCGCAGAAAGCAAATACGGTCATAGCCGTGCTGACTTCATTGCTAAACTCGAAATTGCCTTGAAAGAAGCAAACGAAACAGGCAAATGGCTTGAAATGCTTTTGAAATCGGACTATGTTGATGAAGTAACCTATAAATCTATTGATAAAACTTGTTCTACTATTCGCATTTTGTTGATTGCATCAATAAGGACAGCGAAAAGCAAACTAAAAGAGAAATAAATATGAAAAAATTAAAGATTGATGGTATTATTCTCATTCCCGATGATATGACCTTGCAGGAATTTAGTGAAAAATTTAATAATGTGCTGGATAAAGGTGAAATTTGTTTTTCCGGTGGAATTAAGGAAATAGAAACAGAAAAATAATTTTTAATACAAAGGTTTACGGTTTTCAGGCACCATTCATTAGTGTCATCAAGTTCAAAACACTCAAAATATATACCGCTTCGTATTGATTTTAAACAAAAGGAAAGATATATAATGCCAACAATTCGAAAAATTAAAAGTGAAGATAAAAACTTAGTTATCGATATGATGCGAACCTTCTATGCTTCGCCTATGGTTTCAACTAATGGCTCGGAAGAAATTTTTGAGGCAAATCTCGATGCTTGTATAAGTGAGTCACCCTATCTTGAAGGTTATGTTTTTGTAAAAGACGGTGATATTATCGGTTACGGTATGCTTGCTAAAAGCTTTTCAACCGAATTTGGCAAACCTTGTATATGGGTAGAGGATTTGTACATTAAAGATGAATATCGGGGTATGGGTCTCGGTAGCAGTTTCTTTAAATTTATTGAAAAATTATATCCCGATTGTCTATTCAGATTAGAGGTTGAAGCCGAAAATGAAAGGGCATTAAATGTCTATAAAAAGATGGGTTATGAATTCCTCCCGTATCTTGAAATGAAAAAGTGATTTTAACCTTGCAAAATAAATTTGCTTATGGTATAATATTCCTGATCTAAGAGGGAGTAGTCAGCGAGGAATCGTTAATGCGGTCGTCAATACGGTTTTTTAAAACCCGCCGCTTTATTAAATGACAAGACTCTTACTGTATTTTTGCAGTAAGAGTCTTTTATTTTGCTCCCCAAACAGAAAGGAGAACACTATGGAAATTCTTTATGAAAATCTCGTAAATAATTTTGAATGGCAGATGCTCGTTATGTGGGCAATAGGCGGAATTCTTATTTTTCTTGCCATCA
>JAZNFF010000035.1:0-12950 GCA_045588995.1 Acutalibacteraceae bacterium | reverse complement strand
CTCTGGACTACTTTGATGCCTCCATCAACCGCGTTGCCGCTTGGGTCATCGGTGCGAGAAATATGCAGAAGGCTCTCCTCAACGCCCTACTTCTTCCCCACGACAAGCTGGAGCAGTATCAGAACGAGGCGGACTACACCAAGGTCCTCTCTCTTACAGAGGAGTTCAAGACCTTCCCCTTCGGCGACGTCTGGGACGAATATTGCGAGAGATGCCGCACCGCTGTGGGAATGGATTGGATCCGCGAGGTGGACATCTACGAGTCCGAGGTCCTCTCCAAGAGGTAAACAGCCCACCCGTGTTAGCGTGTTCTCTTTAACGGAGAACACGCTAAAACTAAGTTTGCCCTTCGGGCAAGTGAAGTTATCTTCGATAGTGAAGTTCACTTCGTGAGTGAAGTATCGCCTGGCGGCGGAGTGGGGGCAAACTTAACTTCACTGCGAGCCTTGGCGAGCAACTTCACTGTGCCGGATGTCCTGCATCTGCACAACATCACTTTTGCGAAAGCAAAAACTTCACCGGCAAAAAAAGAGCATACACATAAGGTTTACTCCTTGCGTGTGTGCTCTTTCTGCTTGTTATAAGGGTTTGGGCATAGCCCATTTGCGTTTGACCGGTCAAATGCGATGCTCGCATTTAGCGGTATTTGTCAAACTCTCCGCTAAGAACCTCACCCTATTTCTGCGGTGTCTTTTTTTACATATATTCTCGCTTTACAGCTTCGATTACATTTTTAAAATTTGCAGTGGGGAAATCTTCATATATTTTGGCTCTTTCTTTTATAAAAAGCGCTTCCAAATCACCCGCATCGGTGATACCTTCCTTGGATTTCATTCGCACAAAATCCACCAAATCCAAAAGGCACTCTTTGGCGCATCTGAGATACCTTTTTACTTCGCTTTTTCGGGTCGCTTCACTGCCGAGGGGAGAATATTCGTGTGACGCTAAGATTTTCCGCATATCCATTTTTAATAGTTTTTTTAGGGATGATAAATATTCTTTTGGAAAACCTATTCCCATAGCGTAAACATCAAGTCCGTAAAGTTGGATAGAATCGCCTGAAATAAAGGTTTTTGAAGGCAAACAAAGGTAACCGCCACTGTTATTTTCGTGTCCCTTAAGGGTGACCGCTTTAATGCAATCCTCTATAATTTCGCCATCATTTATAACCTTAAATTCACGGTCCTTACTGTAGGGATTGTGGTCGGCAAAACTATATATTTTAGCATTTTCACACGCTGCCGCAAGACGTGCCGCACCGCCCGTATGATCCCCGTGAGTATGGGTTAAAAGTATGGCGGTAACGCTTTCCTTTTTAACCCCGATTTCTTTAAGGGCGGGCAGAATATAATTTTCTGCATCTTCCACTTTATCTGCGGTATCTATAATGATTGTTTTATCTCCGTTTTTTACCATAAATACAGCGGTATAAATATTATAAAACGGCACTTCCAATTTATAAATATTTTCATCGCATTTATATAACGGCGCGCCGTTTATGTAAGTAGGGGTTTTCTTGGTTTTTTTGCTTTTTTTCCTTAACTTCATATACTCTGCTTTCACCTTATGATTCAGTTGTTTGAGCACTCCCAAAGTTTTGGTATCGTTGGGAAAAAGAATTCTCAAAAGCCCTATAGCAATCGCAACAGTGACAATCTTTTCGGGTGACATTGGAAACCATAAAAACGCCACATATCCGCCACCTACCGCCACCATCCATTTTATATCAAGAAGTGTGCCGATGGTAAGCACCACATAGGACCATCCGTTAGTGATAATCCAACCGAACCCCAGACATAAAATAAGTTTTGGATTAAGTATAAAAAGAAGGGCTTTTTTAAGCAAACGCCTTATCTTCTCCATTTTTTCTCCTTTTTTGAGGATTTTCTATTATAATAACACATATTCGACATTTTTTACATACTTTTTTAAAAAATAAATCCCGACAAACAGTCGGGATTTTTCTTATTCAGGGTTTTTGGGCACTTCAAGCCAGAAGCAAACACCGTTTTCGGTATTATAAACTCCATATTCTTCGCCGTGCATCTTCATAATCGCCGCCACAATGGAAAGCCCCAGACCGAAGCGGCCCTCCTCCCTTTTATGAGAAGTATCTCCCCTATAGAAACTTTGCCATATCTGCGGCATAATTTCAGGGTCTATATGACTGCCTGTATTTAAAACGCAAACCCTTATTTTATCGCCGTTTTTCTCGGCTTTTAAGGTGACATTTCCGCCTTTGTTCGTATGGGAAAGGGCATTTTCAAGATATGCGCCGAGGGCCTCGCGAATTTGCTCTTTATCGGCAAAAATGAGAGTGTTTTCGGGTATGAGGTTTTCGGTTTCTATTGTTTTGCCATCGAAAATTTTACCAAGCATTTGCGATGAGAGAACACCGATATCAAAAATCGCCTTGCTTAAAGGAATCTGCCCCGATTCATAGCGCGAAAGCTCCAAAATGCTCAAAACAAGGCCGTTCATTCGGTCGGTTTCATCAATAATTGTATCGCAATATTCATCCTTCGAGGCGGAATTTACATTTAGTTTAAGTCCCTCGGCATAACCCTTAATTATGGCAAGAGGCGTTTTAAGTTCGTGGGATACATTGGCAACAAAGGCCTTACGCATAACATCAAGTTGCCTTTCCGTTTCAATTTCGCTTTTAAGTTTTTCGTTGGCGGATTTCAGTTCTTTGAGGGCGGAAGAGAGGGAATCCGACATTGTGTTTATAGATACGGCAAGGTCGGCTATTTCGTCATCCCCCGTGGGCTCAAGTTTTCTTTCGAATCTGAGTTTTGCCATCTGCTTGGTGGTTTCACTCATTTGGGCCAAGGGCTTTGAAAATCTTCGCGCATAAAAGAAAATCCAAACTACCGAAAGGGCAAAACAGATTACCGCAACTATGCTTATAAACTCTCCCGCCATATTGGCAGAAGATTTTATAAGTTCTGTCTTTATCCTTATCTCCGCAAAAACACCATCTGAAATTTCCTTGCGGCATAGCATAAATTCATCTTTATCAAAAGGGCGTTGCGCCTGTTCAAATACTGTTCCATCAGCGAAAACCTGCTTTTTTGTGGGGATTAATTCCTCGTGGGACATAGCAAACTTATCGTGACCTATAATAAGAAAATCCATCATCTGACTACCGCGGGTAGTATATAAAATCTTTCCGCTTTTCAGGTATATTTCCGTTTCAAAACCGTATCTATCGGAAAACTCGGAAAGCATTCCGCTCACCGAAGAACTATCGTTCAAATCTATATTTGAAATTCTTCTTATCTGGCTAATTAAAAGATTTTTTTGTTTATATCCGTAAAAGGTGGAAAGCAGGGTGCCGTTAGCCACCGTAAGCACGGTTACAAAAACGGCAAAAATAGCGGTAATTCGCAAAAACAGATTAAACCAAAGTTTATTTTTAAGTCCCCGAAAGCCGCTTTTTTTCTCCTCAAATGTCAAGTTTATACCCCATTCCGTATATGGTCTTAAGATTGGCGGCGCCATAAACACCGAGTTTGGTGCGAAGTCGCGCTATATGGGAATCAACAGTTCTGTTATCTCCATCAAAATCATAGTTCCATACCGCGTCTATCAACTGATCTCTTGAAAGCACTAAACCCTTATTTTTATAAAGGGTGCAAAGCAGTTTAAATTCCTTTAGGGTGAGTTCTAAAGGCGCTCCGTCAAGAAAGGCGGTAAAGGATGCTTCATCAATATCGAGCCCCTTTTTATTAGCCCCGTTTTCCATTTTTTCGCTACGCTTTAATAGCGCTTCCACCCTCTTTACGAGCACTGCGGGGGAAAAGGGTTTGGTTACATATTCATCGGCTCCGCTGCCGAAACCTTCGAGCATATCAAATTCTTCACTTCTGGCCGATAGAATTATGATGGGGATATCGGAAAATTTCCTTATTTCGCGGGTAACCTCCCAACCATTGAGTTCGGGCATCATAATATCGATTATAGCCAAATCGATTTTCTCGTTTTGGGCGATATTCAGCGCCGATTTTCCATCAAAGGCAGTAAGGACCGAAAAGGATGCGGATAAAAGAAAATCTTTAATGAGGTTGACTATCCGCTCCTCATCATCGGCGATAAGTATTGTTTTCTTCTCCATATTCTTCACCTCTTAACAATGATGATATACGACACATTTCAATAATATTTTAACAGTTTGTAAATATCTTGGCAACAGTTAAATTCTATATTTAGAACGAAGTTGCCGCTTGTAATATGCCGTAAGATATGTTATTATATATAAATAATAGATTATAAGGAGAAATTTGCCTTGTCGTATCCTCTTGAAAATATAAGAAACTTCTGTATTGTAGCCCATATTGACCACGGTAAATCAACACTTGCCGACCGCCTTTTAGAACTTACCCAGTCGGTTTCTGAAAGGGATATGGAAGAACAAATACTTGATAGTATGGACTTGGAAAGGGAGCGCGGAATTACCATTAAGGCCCACGCCGTAACCCTTTATTATACCGCCAAAGACGGTAAGGAATATGAACTTAATCTTATCGATACTCCGGGACACGTGGATTTTAACTACGAAGTTTCCCGTTCCCTTGCCGCCTGCGAAGGCGCTATACTTGTGGTTGACGCTTCCCAAGGCATTGAAGCCCAGACCCTTGCCAATACCTATCTGGCGGTGGACCACGGTCTCGAAATTCTACCCGTTGTTAATAAAATCGACCTGCCCTCCGCCGACCCAGAGCGTATTAAAGCGGAGATTGAGGATGTTATTGGAATTCCCGCCGATGAGGCCCCCTTGGTTTCGGCCAAGACGGGACTTAACGTAGAGGAAGTTTTGGAACTTATCGTAAAGGGCGTTCCCGCCCCCGTTGGCGACAGAAACGAGCCCCTTAAGGCCCTTATTTTCGACTCATACTACGATGCCTACAAGGGCGTTATCGTATACTTCCGAGTTGTAAGCGGAAAAATAAAAACGGGTGACACCGTTAGAATGATGGCTACGGGCGCCGATTTTGATATCGTTGAACTTGGCAGAAAAAGGGCGACAAATCTTGAGCCGTGCGACTGTCTTGAAGCAGGCGAAGTTGGTTACCTTGCCGCATCTATAAAGACCGTTTCCGAAGCGCGTGTCGGCGATACCATCACCTTGACAGAATTCCCCGCCGCAGAGGCGCTTCCCGGTTATAAAAACGTAAAGCCCGTTGTTTTCTGCGGTATATACCCCGCCGACGGCGCCAAGTATCCCGACCTTCGCGAAGCCCTTGAGAAACTTCAGCTCAACGATGCCTCCCTTCTTTTCGAGGCAGAAACCTCTACTGCCTTGGGCTTCGGTTTCCGTTGCGGATTTTTAGGTCTTTTGCATATGGAAATTATCGAGGAGCGATTGGAGCGCGAATATAATCTTGATATTATCACAACCGCTCCCAGCGTTGAATATGAATTCCGCCTTACCGACGGCAGTTCGGTTATGGTGGATAACCCCACCAATTACCCCGACCCTGCAACAATCGCCGAAGCGCTGGAGCCCGTTGCTAACGTGCATATCTATTCGCCAAATGACTTTGTTGGAACCATTATGCAACTTTGTGAAGAAAGACGCGGCACCTATATTGATATGAAGTATATGGGCAACCGTGTTGATATTCACTACATTTTGCCTATGGGTGAAATTGTTTATGACTTTTTTGATGCTTTAAAATCCCGCACCAAAGGGTACGCAAGTTATGACTATGAAACCTGCGGTTACGAAAAATCGAAACTTGTTAAACTCGATGTTATGTTAGCAGGCGATACGGTAGATGCCCTTTCCTTCATAGTTCACTCCGATAATGCCTATGGCCGTGCCCGTAGAATTGCGGAAAAACTTAAGGATTATATCCCCCGTCAACTGTTTGAAGTGCCGATTCAGGTGGCAGTAGGCGGTAAGATTATTGCTCGTGAAACCGTTAAGGCAATGCGCAAAGACGTTCTTGCAAAGTGCTATGGCGGTGATATTACACGCAAAAAGAAACTTCTTGAAAAACAAAAAGAAGGTAAAAAGAAGATGCGCCGCCTTGGCTCCGTGGAAGTACCAAAGGATGCATTTATGGCAGTGCTTAAACTCGATGAATAACTCGGAGAAAAATTTATGACTTCAAAAAGGAAAAAAGCTATAATCAGAAGACGAATATTTATCTGCTCCTGCCTTGCCGGAATAATTCTTCTGGCAAGCGTTATAGGAATTATTATCGGGGCGGTTAGTAACGCCGTTAAAAACGGGGATAATGATACCATAAGCGACCCCGCCACACAGGTTGATAAGCCCGTATCTGACATACCGGCTTCCGATGATAATACTCCCGCTTTAAATTCTTACGGACTTGATACAAAATACGAGCGACTCATTCTCGTTAATCCATCAAATCCCCTTCCGCAAGATTTTGATTACGAAGGAAATCTCACTTCTATTCCGAAAGAATATATAAACGGCTCGCTTTCGCAACTGGATAAAGATATGTGGCCCTATCTTAAAACTATGATGGATGAGGCAAAAAAAGAGGGCATTGATCTTTATGTCCGCTCTCCATACCGCTCTTATGCCACACAAAAAATGCTTTATGATAATCAGGTGCAAAAGCAAATAAATAACGGCGTCAGCGCAGAAGAAGCCCTCGATAAAGCGGCTTCTATCGTAGCGCGACCGGGTACCAGCGAACACCATACAGGTCTTGCGGTTGATTTTAATATTGCAGATATCAGTTTTAACAATACAAAAGAGGCAACTTGGCTTAAAGAAAACGCCCATAATTTCGGATTTATTCTCCGCTACCCCGAAGGTAGCACCGAAATTACAGAAGTTATTTACGAGCCCTGGCATTATAGATTTATAGGCATTGCTCACGCGCAAAAAATCAAAAGTTTAGATATAACATTTGAAGAATACTGCGAAAAATATCTTAATAAATAAACCATTACCAAATCTTATTCGGAGGGATAAAAATTGGATTGCAAGCAATTTTTTGAAACCTTAAACGGAAAGAAAATCGCAATGTGCGGTATAGGTATCAGTAACACACCCCTTATTTTAAGTTTTCTTGAAAAGGGCGCCCGCGTTATTGCCTGCGACCGCAGAACCCGTGAACAGATTGGCGAAAATGCCGATATGTTAGAGCGTGCGGGAGCCGAACTCAAACTCGGAGAAAACTACCTTGAAAATTTAGAGGTGGATGTTATTTTCCGCACCCCCGGTATGAGTTTTAATCTGCCCGAACTGGAAAACGCCCGCAAAAAAGGTATAGCCGTTACAAGCGAAATGGAAGTATTCTTCGACCTTTGCCCCGCTACAATTTTTGCGGTTACGGGGTCTGACGGTAAGACAACTACCACCACCCTTATTGCAAAAATGCTTGAAGCCGACGGAAAAAGGGTGCATGTAGGCGGTAATATCGGCAAACCCTTGCTCCCCGAAATTGAAGATATAAAACCCGATGACTTTGTTGTGGTTGAACTTTCATCCTTCCAACTTATCTCTATGAGAAAAAGTCCTGATATTGCGGTGGTTACCAATGTGGCGCCAAATCATTTGGATGTTCATAAGGATATGGATGAATACGTTGAGGCAAAGAAAAATGTGCTTCTCCATCAAAATGCATTTTCAAGAACGATTTTAAACCGCGATAACGATATAACCGAAGGTTTCAGAAAGTATGTGCGCGGTCAGTCCCTCGGCTTCAGTATGGAACGCCGCCTTAAAAACGGCGCTTGGCTTGATGATAAAGGGTATCTCAATATGTCCTATAGAGGCATTGATGTTCCCGTTATTAACCGCGATGATATTGCAATTATCGGCGACCATAATGTTGCCAATTACCTTGCCGCTATCTCTGCGGTTTGGGGATATGTTGGGGTTGACAGTATCGTAAAGGTTGCTCGTGAGTTTGGCGGGGTTGAACACCGAAATGAACTCGTAAGAGAAGTTAACGGCGTTAAATACTATAACGATTCTATTGCATCAAGTCCAACCCGTACTATTGCGGGACTTAAATCCTTCTCGCAAAAGGTTATTCTTATTGCGGGAGGTTATGATAAACACATCCCCTTTGAGCCGCTGATGCCCCATCTTGTAGAGCGGGTTAAAACCCTTTACCTTTGCGGCGCCACTGCCGATAAAATCGAAAACTGCCTTAAAAATTACAGCGGTTTTGAGGGCAGCCCCGAGATTGTAAGGGTTAAGGATATTGAAGAAGCCGTAAAGCAGGCGCAAAAATCGGCCGTAAGCGGTGATATTGTAACTTTGAGCCCTGCTTGCGCAAGTTTTGATTCTTATAAAAATTTCGCCGACCGCGGAAATCATTTTAAGGAAGTAGTGAATAAACTTTAATGGATATTAAAAACACTCTGTTTGAACTTTCAAATAGTTGCAGTTTAGGTAATATAACCGAGGCGCGAGATATCGCATACGATATCCTCTGCGGTTTAACCGATTCCTGCCAAAAAACCGATAACCTTACAGTGCTCGGCAAAATTAAGGGTGAAAGCGATTATACCCTTATGCTTGCCGCTCATATTGATGAAATTGGTTTCACCGTAACCGATATTGATGATAAAGGTTTTGTTACCGTTGCTAAATGCGGCGGTATCGACCTTCGCACCCTACCCGCAAAGCGCGTAACCATCCACGGTAAAGAAAAGGTGACGGGTGTATTTTGCAGTACCCCTCCCCACCTTGCCGAAGGTGAACAGACCTACGAGGATATAAACAAAATTAAGATTGATACCCTTTTAGGCGAAAAGGCCAAAGAGGTTATTTCCCTCGGAGATTTTGTAACCTTTAAGAATGAGCCCTATTCCCTTTGCAACACTCTGATTTTGGGTAAATCTTTTGATGATAGAGCGGGTGTGGTTTCCCTTCTGCTTTTGGCTGAAAAATTAAAGGGCGAAAAACTTCCCATAAGTGTGATTATCGCGCTTACCGATATGGAGGAACTTGGTACCCGCGGCGCTAAAACTGCCTGCTTTAAAGTTAATCCCGATGAGGCCATTGCCATTGATGTAAGTTTTGGCAATGCTCCCGATGTGAATCCCACCGAATGCGGAAAACTCGGCGAAGGAGCGATGGTGGGTGTTGCCCCTGTACTTAGCAAACCTATGTCCAATAAACTTATAAAAACCGCTACGGAAAAGAATATTCCCCATCAAATCGAAGTTATGGGCGGTAGAACCGGCACCGATGCGGATGCTCTTTCAATAAGTCGTGAAGGCGTGCCTTCGGGTGTTGTTTCAATTCCCCTTCGCAATATGCATACCGATAATGAAATTATCGATACCCGCGATATACAAAGCGTTAGCGAACTGCTTAAAGAGTACATTTTGAAGGGAGGGCTTTCAAATGTTTGAACTTCTTAAAAAACTCTGCCTTTTAGATGGAACAAGCGGAGATGAGACGGATGTCCGCGATTTTATAATAAACGAAATTCGGGACTACTGCGAATATAGGGTGGACAACCTTGGTAACATCATCGCATTTAAAAAAGGTAAAAACTCCCCCGACCGCAAAATTATGCTTGATGCTCATATGGATGAGGTTGGGCTTATTATAACTTCGGTTACAAGCGATGGTTTCTTAAAGTTCACCACCGTTGGCGGAATTGACCCTGCGGTTATGATTTCCCGAAAGGTAAAGATAAACGGAAATATAAACGGAGTTATCGGCATTAAACCCGTTCATCTTTGTCACGGGGACGAGGGTAAAAAATTACCCAAAACCGATTCTCTTTATATTGATATCGGCGCCAAAGATAAAAATGATGCGCTATCCCGCGTTTCCCTTGGGGACACGGCGATTATGTGCAGCGAATATTTAGTTTCGGGGGATAAAATTCTCTCGAAAGCCCTTGATGACCGTATAGGTTGCGCCGTACTTATTTCTCTTTTAAAAGAAGAAGCAGAGTATGACTTTTTTGCCACCTTCTCGGTGCAGGAGGAGGTTGGACTTCGCGGTGCCGCCGTTGCGACCTACGGAGTTAACCCCGATTTTGCCATAATTCTTGAGGGCACCACCGCCGCAGATATTGCGGATGTACCCGAAGAAAAGCAGGTTTGCGAACTTGGTAAAGGCGCCGCCGTATCCTTTATGGATAGGTCAACCCTTTATGATAAGGAACTTTATAATGCGGCAATAAACAGCGGTATACCTTGCCAGTCAAAACGCTTTGTTTCAGGCGGTAATAATGCGGGCGCTGTTCATTTAAGCCGCGAAGGCGTTCGCACGGTGGCGGTTTCGGTACCCTGCCGTTATATCCATTCGGCGTCTTCGGTTGCCGATGCGCGCGATATTACTTCGGCATATAAACTGGCTAAATATCTGCTCCTCGGTATTGCCGAGAATAAGATATGATAAAACTTGTATCGGCTCTTCCCCATTTGGATTACAAGCGGGCGGAGTGCGTACGAATTAACTGCACGGGCGACCTTTATAAAGATGAGGCGCTTTTCTGGATTCAGGATGAGGATAAACTTTTTATCTCTATGCTTGGACCTGATATGACGGTTTTTAATAACGGGGGAAATCTTGAAGAACTAAAGGAATTTATAAATATTATTTCCCCTTCTTCTCTGTTTTCCGATAGCAATACCTTAAAGGAACTTTTTGGTAATGATTTCGAGGAAACCTATGTTTACTCCAAAAAAGCCGATGAGCGCTCTCCTATAGAATCCCATAAATTCAGCAGTAGCGCAGTTTATGAAATTTTCAAAAAGGCAGGACTTTCCGTTCCCCCTTACGATAGTTTTGCGGTGGATTTTTGTCTGCGAATAAATCGTGATAAGGCCGCCTGCTTTTACATAGAAAACACCGCCGCGGCCTTCTCCATAAAAAGCGGGCACTACGCCCTTATAAACGGAATCGCCTCTTTAAAAAAAGGCGAAGGTACCCCTTGTCTTAAGGGTATTTTATCTCTCGTTAAGGGCAAAACCGTTTTGGCGGTAGTAGAAGAAAAAAACAAACCTTTTTATGAGAAAAACGGTTTTGAATTTGAATATAAATCAGGATGTTGGGTGAAAAAATGAGTTTTTTTAACTTTGATGAGGGGCTCCGCTCTCTTGATAGGCAAGCGCTAATAGATGTTGCCCCTATCTTCGAATATGTAGACGGAATTACCGAATATAATCAACAAAAGGTGCTTCGTGCATTTATAAATAACCGCGTAAGCGAATCCGACCTTGGAATTTCTACGGGCTACGGCTACGGGGATATAGGTCGCGATAAACTCGAAAGCATTATGGCAGAGTGTATGGGCGCGGAGGATGCTATTATGCGCCATAGTTTTGCCTCGGGCACCCATACTCTAACGGTTGCTCTTTTCGGAATTCTGCGCCCCGGTGATAAGGTACTTTGTCTTACGGGCCGACCTTACGACACCATTATAGGCGTTTTTGGTATTGACGGCGAAAGTGACGGCTCACTTCGGGATTTCGGCATAGAATACCGCGAAGTTCCCCTTCTGCCCGACGGCACCCCCGATATAAACTCAATAAAATCCGAACTTTCCTGGGATAAATATAAAATGGCGTATATTCAGCGCTCCCGAGGTTACAGTTTGCGCCCTTCTTTGACGGTAGGCAAAATCAGAGAACTTTGCGATGCGGTTAAAAGTGTTTCACCCGATACGGTGATTATGGTGGATAACTGCTACGGCGAGTTTGTAGAGAAGGAAGAGCCCTGCCAGGTAGGAGCCGATATAGTTGCGGGCTCTCTTATTAAAAACCCCGGCGGCGGCATCGCCCCCACGGGCGGATATATCGCGGGAAAGAAAAAGTATATTGATATGTGCGCTAACCGTATGACCTGTTCGGGCGTAGGTAAAGAAGTTGGCGCATCTCTCGGTCACAACCGCGAACTTTATATGGGACTTTTCTCGGCTCCTCACGTAGTAGGAGAGGCCCTTAAAACCGCCATATATTCGGCGCGTATTTTTGAACTTTTAGGTTTTAATGCAACCCCTCGGTTCGATGAAAAAAGAGCCGATATTATAGAAAGTATTATTTTAGGCAACAGTGAGCGGCTTATCGCTTTTTGCCAAGGAATGCAGTCGGGAGCCCCCGTTGATTCCTTCGTTGTACCTGAACCCTGGGATATGCCCGGATATACCGATAAAGTTATTATGGCGGCTGGTGCCTTCACCTTGGGCTCCTCCATTGAACTTTCCGCTGATGCGCCACTTCGTGAGCCCTATGCGGCCTGGCTTCAGGGCGGACTTAATTTCCATAGCGGTAAAACGGGCGTTCTATGCGCAATTCAGAGTATGATAAATAAAGGCGTTTTAAAAATATAACATTCAGAGAGTGATTTTTAGTGAAAACAATCTTTAAAGGCGAGGTATATGATATTGTGCCTATGGCAAACGGTTTCGTTTTCGCCTATGCCAAAGCCAAAACAGAAGAAAATGTTGTGGTTTGCTATAAAATGGTAAATTTCGAAAACGGCATAGTGACCGATGTTGCCCGCAATATCTATCTCCTTTCAAAATACGGCAGCAACTACAATGCCGCCACCACATTTGTCAATAATCACATAACGGCCTCCGCTTTAAATCTGCCGAACGGCAAGGTGTTTATCTGCACCGATGAGGGCACCGCATATCTTTTAGACAGTGAGGGCGGACTTTTATGGTCGGGCGAACTCAAATATAAAGGCAAGGCGCCTTCAGGAATTTCAATACACCGCAATTCCCTCTGGGCTTGTTTTAAAGATTTTAACGTGCTTTTACGCTTTAATATTGCTTCTATGAGGGAAGAACTGCGCATTGGCGGTAATGTATCTCCTATGAACGCTCCTTCGGATATTTTCGTTGAAGGTGACTGCGCGGTTGTTTCATCATCAGGTGATAAAAAACTCATTAAAATAGACCTGAATTCCTATACCGTAAAGGATTATATGGAATTCGAAGAACCTATCTACAGTTATAAAAAGGTTAAAGGTTTCGAACTTG
>JAZNFF010000034.1:0-4022 GCA_045588995.1 Acutalibacteraceae bacterium | reverse complement strand
GGTTGATATTCTTGATGACGGAATCATAAGAGTAACCGATAACGGCCGTGGTATACCCGTTGGTATTAATCCGCAAAAGGGAATTCCTACCGTAACGGTTGTATTTACCATACTTCACGCAGGCGGTAAATTCGGCGGCGGCGGATATAAGGTATCAGGCGGTCTTCACGGCGTTGGCGCCTCGGTTGTTAACGCCCTTTCTAACTGGCTTGAAGTTGAGGTTAAGGACGGAAAGAATATCTACAAGCAAAGATATGAAAAGGGTAATATTGTTTCCGACCTTGAAGTAATAGGCGAAACTTCCGAAACCGGTACTACAGTTACCTTTAAGCCCGACCCCACAATCTTCACCGATACAACTACATACGATTATGATATTCTCCTTAACCGACTTCGTGAGCAGGCATTTTTGAATGCGGGTATCAGAGTAATATTGACCGATAAGCGCGAAGATTCGGATACCAAGGGAAAACAGGATGATTTATGCTTTGAAGGCGGTATTAAATCCTATGTTGAATATCTTTTGGCGGGTATGAAGAAAGAATCTTTAATCAAAGATGTTATTTATCTTTCGGGTACCAAAAAGGAAGAAACCGCTGAAATTGCGCTTTTGTGGTCCACCGCTTATGATAACCGTGTGCTTTCCTTTGCCAATACTTTGCATACCGTTGACGGCGGTACCCATGAACAAGCATTCAGACAGACCGTTACAAGAGTTGTAAATAAATATGCCCACGATTTCAAAAAACTTAAGGAATCTACCGATAACCTTAAGGGCGATGATATTATGGAAGGTCTTGTGGCCGTTGTTTCGGTTAAACTTTCCGATGCTCAGTTTGAATCGCAAACCAAGGCAAAACTCGGTAATACCTCGGTAGGTCAACTTGTAAGAGATATAGTTAACGACCAACTATATAAATATTTAGAAGAAAACCCAGCCGATTCTAAAATCGTTATTGATAAGGCAATAGCCGCCTCCAATGCCCGTGAGGCCGCTCAAAGAGCAAGAGAAGCATCTAGAAATAAGTCGGGAATAGGCAATAAAACCCGTATGCCCGAAAAACTTACCGATTGTATTTCCAATGACCCCACAAAGACCGAAATTTATATCGTTGAGGGAGATAGCGCGGGCGGTAGTGCCGTTGAAGGCAGAAACGCCACCTATCAGGCAATTCTTCCTCTTTGGGGTAAAATGCTTAACGTTGAGAAGGCGAGAGAGGATAAGGTTTACGGAAACGATAAACTTACCCCCGTTATAACCGCTCTCGGTACGGGAATCGGCGAAAACTTTGATATAAATAAACTTCGCTATGATAAAATTGTTATTATGGCCGATGCCGACGTTGACGGAAGCCATATAAGAACGCTTCTTCTGACCTTCTTCTTCAGATATATGCCCGAACTTATCGAAACAGGTCATATATACCTCGCTCAACCGCCCCTTTTCAGAATTTCCAAGGGCAAACAGCATTTTGATGTGTTTACCGATGAAGAAAAGGCCGCAAAGGTTGAGGAATTGGGACAGGGCGTAGATGTTCAGCGTTATAAAGGTCTTGGTGAAATGGACCCCTCGCAGCTTTGGGAAACCACCCTTGATCCCGAAAGAAGAACATTCTTGCAGGTTACTATGGAAGATGCGGCTCTGGCTGATGAAACCTTCACCATTTTGATGGGTGAAGAGGTAGAGCCCAGAAGAAAATTCATTGAAGAAAACGCAATTTATGCGACTGACCTCGATATTTAAGGAAAGGAGAAATTAAAATGGCAAAGCAAGAAAAGGTTTATTGGCCTGAAAGTTCGGAAACTAATATAGTTCCCGTTGAAATTACCGATGAAGTTAAGCAGAGTATGCTTCAGTACTCAATGTCGGTACTTGTAGGCCGCGCACTACCCGATGTGCGTGACGGACTTAAGCCCGTTCATAGAAGAATTCTTTATACAATGTTCGAAAACGGACTCACCCCCGATAGCAAATACCGTAAGTGCGCCGATACCGTTGGTACGGTGCTTGGTCGTTACCATCCTCACGGTGACGCATCCGTTTACGATGCAATGGTTCGTATGGCTCAGGATTTCTCCCTCCGTTATCCTTTAATAGACGGTCACGGAAACTTCGGTAATATCGACGGTTATCCCGCCGCTGCCTACCGTTATACCGAGTCCAAAATGAATCGACTTTCCTACAGTATGCTTGATGATATCAAGAAAGATACTGTTAATATGATGCCTAACTACGATGACCGATTAACCGAGCCCGAGGTATTACCCGTTCGATTTCCTCAACTTTTAGTTAACGGCTCAAGCGGTATCGCAGTAGGTATGGCAACCGAAATTCCTCCCCATAATTTAGGTGAGGTTATTGATGGTATGTGCCACCTTATTGATAACCCCGATGCCGAACTTTCGGAAATCTGCGAATATATTAAGGGACCCGATTTCCCAACGGGCGGTATCATTATGGGCAGAAGCGGAATTCGCGCCGCTTATGCTACCGGAAGAGGCAAAATCGTTGTTCGCGGTAAAGCCGAAATTGAGGAAACCAAAAACGGCAAATATAGAATTGTTATCACCGAAATTCCATATAAAGTTCGCAAAAAGGATTTGGTTAAGCATATCTATGATTTGGCGGCCGAAAAGAAAATTGAAGGCATTGATGATGTTGTTGACTATTCTTCCAAGCGCGACGGCGGTATGCGAATCGTTGTAGATATCAAGAAAGATGCCAATGCGCAGGTAGTTCTCAATAAGATTTATAGATATACAGCCCTTCAGTCCACCTTCGGCGCAATTTTACTTGCCATTGTAAACGGCAAACCTCAAATTTTAACACTTAAGGAAATGCTTCAAAACAGCATTGACTTCCAGTGTGAAATTATTAGAAGAAGAACTGAATTTGACCGCAAAAAAGCGGCAGAACGCGCTCATATTTTAGAGGCCTTAAAGGTTGCCCTTGATTTCATTGATGAGGTTATCAATATTATCCGTTCTTCAAAGACCATCCCCGAAAGTAAGGATGCCTTGACAGAGAGATTCGGATTTGATGATGTTCAGACCACCGCCATCGTTCAGATGCAACTTGGTAAACTTGCAGGTCTTGAAAAGCAGAAAATTCTTGATGAATTAGAAGAAAAACTTGCATTTATTAAAGAGTGCGAGGAAATTCTTGCAAGTCGCGAAAGAATTCTCGATATTGTTAAGACAGAGGCCCTCAATCTCCGCGATAAGTTCTCCGATGACCGCAGAACTGAAATTACCGATGTTTTGGGCGAAGTTGATATCGAAGATCTTATTCCCGAAGAAGAGTGTGTTATCACCAAGACAAATAACGGCTATATTAAGCGTCTTCCCGCCGATACCTATTCCGTTCAGCATAGAGGCGGTAAGGGTATTACAGGTATGACCACAAGGGAAGAAGATGCCGTTTCCAATATGTTCGTTTGCTCATCTCACGATAGCATTATGATGTTTACAAATCTTGGCCGTGTTTATAGAATTAAGGCATACGAAATTCCCGAGGGCTCAAGAACTTCAAAGGGAATTAACCTTGTAAATATCGTACCTTTGATGCCCGATGAGAAGATAACCATAATTATGCCCTGCACCGTAGAGGATGAAAACGAAAGATTTGTAACTATGGTTACAAAGAAGGGCATAATAAAACGTACCCGTCTTTCAGAGTTTAAAAACACAAGAAAGAGCGGTATTATCGCCATTTCTATTGATGAAGATGATGAACTTGGTTTCGTTAGAATGACCAAGGGCGATGAAAATATTTTCATCGCAACCCGTAAGGGTATGGCAATCCGCTTTGATGAAAACAATGTCAGAGCAATGGGCAGAACTGCCCGCGGCGTTAAGGCAATTAATATGCGTGAAGGGGATAGCGTTGTGGATATGGCTATCTGTAACGCCGATACCCGACTTCTCACCGTAACCGAAACGGGCTACGGAAGAATAAGTCCCATAAGCGATTACCGTCTGCAGTCCCGTGGCGGTAAGGGCATTACTAATTACCGCACAGA
>JAZNFF010000033.1:0-2682 GCA_045588995.1 Acutalibacteraceae bacterium | reverse complement strand
GGAAATAACTACCGTTTTACCGCTCTCACAAACCGCCTTATCCGACTTGAATATTCGGCAGACGGCAAGTTTGAAGACAGAGCAACTCAGGTAGTGTTTCATAGAGATTTCCCTGAATGTAAATTCTCGGCAAATTTAAGCAACGGTATTTTGACCGCCGAAACCGATGAAATTATCATTACCTATAAGGAAAATGCCGAGTTTTCCGCAGACACCTTAAAAATCAAGCTTAAAGGCGAGCCCGCAAGCAGTTGGTGTTTCGGCGAGGAGTTTGAAACCCTAGGCGGCACCGCTCGCACACTTGATTGTATTAACGGACGTTGCGCCGTTGATAACGGTGTTATTTCGCGGAACGGATTTTCGGTTATTGATGATAGTGAGTCGATGTGCCTCGGAGAAGACGGTTGGATAGAAACCCGCAAAGAAGAAAAGGATATTTATTTCTTCGGTTACGGTTTTGATTATAAACAGGCCGTTAAGGATTTCTATAAATTAACGGGAGCTCCTCCTATGCTTCCCGCCTATGCTCTCGGCAACTGGTGGAGTCGCTACTATGCATATACTCAGCAGGAATATATCGATTTAATGGAACGCTTTAAAGCTGAGGATATTCCTTTCTCGGTTGCCGTTATCGATATGGATTGGCATAAGACGAGCGCTCAAGTACCCGAAGAGGTTAAAAAGCTTGATGTGTCTTATTTTACTAACGGTTGGACGGGATATAGCTGGAACAAGGAGCTTTTTCCCGACCATAAGGCATTTTTGAAAACTTTGCACGATAAAAATTTGAAGACCGCCTTAAATCTTCATCCCGCAAGTGGCGTTGCCGCCCACGAGGATATGTATGAGGAGATGGCAAAGGCCTGCGGTATAGACCCCGCAACTAAAAAGAGAGTTCCCTTCAATGTAATATCTAAAGAGTTTATGGCAAACTATTTTGATATTCTCCACCACCCCCACGAAGAAAACGGCGTTGATTTCTGGTGGATGGATTGGCAGCAGGGAACGGATTATTGGTGGATTCACGAGCCTAACCCTTCGGGGAAATATAAAAACGAGCTTGAAAGACTCGACCCACTTTGGATGCTTAACCATCTTCATATTCTTGATATTTCGAGAAACGGCAAAAGACCTATGTTCTTCTCCCGTTATAGCGGCCCCGGTTCTCACCGTTATCCCGTAGGTTTTTCGGGAGATACATATGTTACCTGGGATTCGCTTGAATATCAACCCGAATTTACCGCTACCGCATCTAATGTTGGCTATAGTTTCTGGAGTCACGATATCGGCGGTCACTGTAAGGGATATGCAAATCCCGAACTTGTTATCCGTTGGATGCAGTTAGGCGTATTTTCTCCCATCAACCGTCTCCATAGCACAAATGACCCCTTCATTTGCAAGGAACCTTGGGCCTACGGCAAAAAGTATGAACCTATAATGAAAAGCAATCTTCGACTTCGTCATCAGTTGTTCCCCTATATTTATACTATGAATTACCGCAACAATAATGCTTTTGAGCCCACGGTGCAACCGATGTACTATAATTATCCGAAAAACTCCGATGCCTATAAATATAAAAATCAGTTTATGTTCGGCTCGGAACTTATGGTATGCCCAATAACCGAACCTTGCGATGATGTTGCATATATGGCCAAAACAACGGGGTGGTTACCAAAGGGAGATTGGTTTGATTTCTTTAACGGCACACGCTATGTAAGCCGCAAAGGCAGAATAATGGATTTCTATAGAAAACTCGAAGATTATCCCGTATTTGCAAAA
Organism: Acutalibacteraceae bacterium; assembly: GCA_045588995.1. GTDB lineage: Bacteria > Bacillota > Clostridia > Oscillospirales > Acutalibacteraceae > UBA737. The sequence continues at coordinate 903 of JAZNFF010000033.1, read as the reverse complement.
GCGGGCGCCATTGTCCCTATGAACACTCATAAAGTTCATGATAACACCTTAGGTTCAAAAGCGGAAATGGATATCTGTGTATTCCCCGCAGCATCTAATAGTTTCACTCTTTATGAGGATGAAGGCGAGTACAACAATTATAAAAATGGCGCATTCTCAACCACCGAAATGTCGCTTTCTTGGGGAGAAACCGCTACCTTTAAGATTGCCGCGGCCAAGGGCGATACTTCACTGATTCCTAAAGAAAGAAAATGGAATATCCATCTTCGCGGATTTAATAAAGATATCAAGGTTAATCCCACCGTAAACGAAAAAGAGGTAAAGGCCGATACCTATTATAATGCTCAAACTCTTACCACGGTTATCACTATTACCGCAAAAACGAGCGATGAGGTTAAGTTGAAGATTGAGGGAGAAAACCTTATTACCGATAACGGCGATATTAAAGAACAAATAAAAAGAATTATAGTTGAAAGCAGAGTTCCTGCAAACCGTAAAAACGAGCTTTATGCTGCGGTAAATATGCCCAACCCCCAATACGGAAGTCTCAGCAATTACAGAAGAATGCTTGATACGGCAAACCTTTCTTACGAGGAAAGATATGTAATAGAGGCAATAAGAGAAAGATTGACCCTTTTGACCGATTTATATGAAAATTGGGGCGGATTATGATAAATAAATAGGAGTGGTGATTATATGTCTAAAAACAACAGATTTAAGTGGAACGTAACCCCTAAAGCAAATGAAAAGAGTATGTTAATCGGAAATAACTACCGTTTTACCGCTCTCACAAACCGCCTTATCCGACTTGAATATTCGGCAGACGGCAAGTTTGAAGACAGAGCAACTCAGGTAGTGTTTCATAGAGATTTCCCTGAATGTAAATTCTCGGCAAATTTAAGC
>JAZNFF010000032.1:0-4780 GCA_045588995.1 Acutalibacteraceae bacterium | reverse complement strand
TAAACAGAATCTGTTACCTCAATACCAACCTTAGCGATAGGAGAACCGATGGGTCCCATAGAATAAGGGATGACATACATCGTTCTGCCCTTATAGCTACCGCGAGCAATATTATAGAGTTTTTTATACATTTCAGAGGGCGCGCACCAGTTATTAGTGGGGCCTGCTTCTTCCTTAGTCTCTGTGCAGATAAAGGTTCTGTCTTCTACACGGGCAACGTCGTTAGGGTTAGTTCTGTGAAGATAACAACCGGGAAGCTTATCCTGATTAAGCTTATGAAGTTCACCGAGCTTCACTGCTTCTTCGCGGAGTTCCTCTCTCTGCTCATCACTGCCGTTAATCCAAACAACATTATCGGGAGTAAGCAACTCTTTCATTTCATCGAGCCATTTTAAAACTGTTTTGTTAGTGGTCATTTTGATTTCTCCTTATAAATGGTCCAAATTTTTGCCATATACATTATAATTTATCATCTGTCAAATGTCAATAGAGCTTTGTTAAATTTTTGTTAAAGTTTCTCTGTGTTTTAGCAAAATTTGCACATTGATAATTACTTATAACTACCTCTCTGCCTACATAAAAAGGAGATCAGAGAACTATCCCCTATATGCCAATCCGCTTCTGCAGTTCCGCGCTCAAATGAACGGTCCGCCCTTTTCATAGCGGTTTCGTTTGATACTTCTTCGTAGGACATCATATCTCCAAGAAGTATCTCTCCCTCAACGTCGGCTATCATATCAGCGGTTAGTTTACCCGTTTCAAGAATAGTCCTTACGAATCGGCGGGTGATTTTATCATCGGAAATCTTTTGCGGTACCGAAATAGGCGTTTCGGCATTTTCGCCCTCAGGAATAACGCCAAATCGGTTTAGGGCTTCGTTATAGATTTCATCCATACGAGCGCGGAAGATATCTTCACCAAAATCGCCGTTCTGATATTGCTGCATAAGCTCTTCCATAGCGGAAGGAATATCACCAATATCCGAATCGGTTTCGGTATCGTTTTCCGCTCTCTCATCAAGAGAAATTGAATGTTTTTCTTTTTTCTGCATATACTTATTCTTGACAACAGGTTGTTTTTGTGATAATTTGTTGTTAGATAGTTGGGCATTGGCGTTGGAATTATTTCCTTCGTTTACTACGGCATGTAAAGTCCGTGGGGTGCTCAACTTTTCTGTTTTTTCTGCAGAAAAACTATATACAAAATCGCCATCTGACCGCTCTTTTACATTAATTGTTACTCGGTAAGGAATATATTCATTGCTGTCAAGTTCTGAGAAGTATATATCATTAACGAAATAATGCCATTTTGTAACATCGTTATGAGTAGGATTGTTTTTTCCAGTTTCATCCTTAGAATAGTTGTAAGTTGATTCAGAAGCAATTTGATAATAATCATCTGCTAAATCAAGGGTTACTCTTTGTTCGGAAGAAGTACCATGACGATTTCCGCCCATAAGTTTTGAAGCATCGGTAGGTGTATTCCCGGTTTCATCATATGCAGGGTCGAACTTTGCCTCTATGTAACGAATTTCGCCGTTATTTTCGATTTTTAATCTTATTGGTTTTTTAGACCATACATTTTTAATGTAGTTAAGTATTCGTTCGGATTTTGCTGATTTAGGAGTGCCTTTAGGGAAATTGGATTTATATTTTCCTTTGCCATCTTGGGCATACCCTTCAAAGCTATACTTCACACCGCTGTTATGGGCGGTGTTTTCTTTTGCGGATTTTAAAAGGTCGGCAAATTTAGATTCAAGGCGTATAATCTGAAAGGTTATATCCTTGTTGCCCGATAATTTTTCTTTTAGATAAGAGACAAAATCAAGAATAAACTGCATAACCTTAGACCGCTTTTTGCCTTCAAGAGAATTCAAAAGGTGTGTAAGACCTTTTTCACCGTCGCTAAAGAAGGTTTCGCCGCAAAAATCGGCGTACATTTCTTCCTGAGCTTCTGCAGCTCCCATGGGGTCGGCATTTTTGCGGCTTTCCATAACCCGCTCTCTGTATAACCCTTCAAGAAGACCTACAGAACTTGAGGCAGAGCCCGTTTTTCTTTGAAGCCATTTAAGATAGAGATTAGTTTTTCTTATGGGCTCTATAAATTCCTCGAAGGTTTCGCTTGCCGTGCCGAAATGGGTTATTTCATGGCCGAATATAAATTGCAACGGCTTTGAAACTGCAGGGTTAAGGTAAATGATTTTATTATCAAAATCAATTTTACCGTTAGAGGTGGCTCCCATCTTGGTTTTAAGTTCGGGGTCAAATACAACCTTATAGCCAAGGTTTTTACCTATCCTCATAATCAGACGTTGACCGTCACTGTACCGTGTAACACCTGCAGCTTTGGCGCCGATATCTTCGATAAGGTTAGGTTTAGGGAATTCTGCAGAAGGTTCATCGAAGAAAGAACCGTTCTCTTCCTCAAAATCTTCCTCAAATTCCTCGCTCTCGGGGTTTTCGGTTTCGGGGGTGCCCGTTTCTTCTCCGTTCTCAAAAACCTCGCTCTGCTCGTTTTCAGGCATAAAAGAAGCAACCTCCTCGTTGGAAGTTGCTTGGGGATATACAGAAAGAGCAGATTCTGAAAAGTCCGCTCCCATATCCTTATTGAATTTTTCAACTGCGGCAGTAACTGCGCTCCAGTCCCTGAACATCCCGCCAAAAAGCTCTTGAGCGTAGGTGGGGTCTGTCATAACATATTGGTTTATATATGCCGACAATTCTTTGACAATATAGTTCCACGATGCCGAATCAAAAATATCATATTTTTCGTTAAAATGATTTTTATTAATCTTTTTCGCGATTGAGATGTATGAATTCGAGCTTATATCAACATTGATAGTTAAAGCCAATTTATATTCTACGAAAGCCGCGTTATTAGTGTTTTGAGCAACGTGCACCAATTCGTGAAAAGCTGTTTCAATACCTTTCAAGGTTCCTTGGTTTGAGATATAAACCGTACTGTCGGGAGTGGTAAGAGCTTCCACGCTTTGAGTTGTTACAGTGCCATTGTTTCTGAAAATAGGGCCATCGCAAAAAACAACATTTACTCCGATGCTTTTTAATGCATTGTAAGCTGTTCCCGCTTCCGATGAGTCGGGAACGGTTGTTTTATAAGCGAGAGTGTTTTTGCCAATTACCAGTCGTTTTCGGCTTGCTCCAAGAATTTCCTTAGTTCTTCTTTCGAAAGCGACTGAATTTTCTTTTGTAAATCTTGCGCCTTCTTGCGTTCCTCCGATGTAATCCCGGAAGGATTCTTGATAGCTTCCTCCAATTGCTCTCTCGTTAGATATGACATTATTATCACCTCTTGAATTTATTATACCTCCGCTCTCACCATTTTGCAAGGATGAATCGGCAGTATCAAGGTTGTAAACATCAACGTTTAATCTTTCGGTACCGATTTTTCTTGCCCAGTCACTTGCATAATTGCTTATACATTCCCAATAAAACTTGACAAAATATGTAGATAGATATAAAATATTATATTAAAAGGAGTAGTTTCGTCTTTTGGCGGATAAGGAGGATAGTTTATGAAGGATGGTTTTATTAAGATTGGCGCCGCTACCGTTAAGGTTGGTGTTGCCGATATTAAAAGCAATATCCAAAGTATCAAAAACCAAATAGATAAAGCGGACAAGTTGGGCGTGCAGTTGCTTACCCTTCCCGAACTTTGTCTTACAGGTTACACCTGCGGTGATTTATTCTTATCCGAAACCTTAATTGACAAAGCGCTCCAAGGTCTTAAAGAATTATGCGAATATACCGCCAATAAAAGTCCTATTGTAACTATCGGCCTTCCTTTTAAAAACCGCGGCCGACTATTTAACTGCGTAGCCGTAATTTTTGATGGCGCTATCCATGGAATTATTCCTAAAAACTACCTTGATTACTCCCCCGCCCCATTTGAATCCAGAACCTTTTCTTGCGGCGGTGAATGTGAAGATATTTTAATTGATGGACAAATTGTTCCCTTTGGAAGTAATATAGTTTTCAGATGCGAAGAATTGCCCGAATTCTGCTTCGGCGTTACCGTTGGCAAGCATTTTACGAAGGTTAGAAACAGCGCTGAGAGATTGTGCGAATCGGGCGCCTCAATTATAGCAAATTCTGCAGCCCTCAACGAACTGCCCGAAAGCGCAGACAAAAGAAGATTATTAGTTTCATCAATTTCTGATGAGCTTTCCTGCGGATTTATTTATGCAGACGCCGACAGTAGCGAATCTACAACCGATATTGTATTTTCAAGGCATCTTCTTATAGCCGAAAACGGAAAAATCCTAAAAGAGAACTTACCCTTCGGCGAGGATGATTTAATAGTAAGCGAAATTGACGTTAAGAACGTTTTGGCAAGAAGAATTAAAAATTCCGTTGATAACGAAACCTTCGGAGATTGCGAAACGGTTTATTTTTCCTACGAGCAAAGGGACACGGAATTAACCCGTGAATTTGATAAAAACCCTTTTGTTCCAAGCGGAAAGCAAAAACTTTCCGCGACTCTTGACACGGTTTTAAACGTTCAGGCCTACGGACTTAAAAAGCGAGTGGAACACACCCACTGCAAAACATTGGTTTTAGGTATTTCGGGTGGACTTGACAGCACCTTGGCCTTACTTGTATCTGCCAGAACTCTAAAACTTTTAAACCGACCTTTAACCGATATTTTAGCGGTTACAATGCCCTGCTTTGGCACTACAAGCCGCACTAAATCTAATGCGGTAAAACTTTGCGAGCTTTTGGGAGTGCGTCTAAAAGAAATAAATATCGGTGATTCGGTTTTA
>JAZNFF010000031.1:0-63967 GCA_045588995.1 Acutalibacteraceae bacterium | reverse complement strand
ATATTAACCATCTTACCAAGATATGAATTAACAAGAGTTTTCCTTTGTTCCATATTCATAACGGTTTTATATCCCTCCGTCACGGCTTTGCCGTGCCACCTCCCTTTAGGCAAGGGAGGCTCTCGTTTTCAACTTGTGGCAGTCATTTCCACAAGTTGAAAATTCCGCATAACAACAAGCTTTTTCTTTAATTTAATATAACATTTTTTGTTGTAATTTTCAAGTTATATATGCAAATAGAGTTATCCCTAAAACACAAGATAACTCTATTTTTGACTGTATGACAAAAGTCATACCGACACACCCAAAATCATACTAACGAAAATGCTGTTAAAAACTCTGTTTTTAAGCAGTAAGACTGCCGAAAGTATGACGGTTATTCCTGCCTTGGCTTTATCGGAATCATTTCAACCTAGTTTCAATATAATGATTTTTTGGTAAACCTATCTTACGAGCATTGATGTAAATCTCTTTAGCTGCTTGTAACTCGCCGCTATAGATAAAAGCATTTATTGCAGAATTTGTACCAACAACTGATTGCTTATGTATGTCAAAAGGTGTGATAAAGTTTCGCCACTCACCAATTAAAAAGTCGTTAGTAGTTTCAGGATATGATAAACCGTTAAAAAGATTTTCACATAAATTCTTTAATTCTGTTTTATCGAACGATGAAAATCTTGATATAAGCGAAAGATATATAACTCTATAAAACTGATATTCGGGTGTGTATTTCGTTTTTTGAATAAACTTTTCAAAGTTTGATTTTGCATATTCAAGATTGTATGATGTATGAGATAAAATGGAATTTTTGTATAATGCGGCTCTATGAGCAGCAAACTCTATAAAACAATTATCATAACTAAGGTTCTGCTCGGTTGCTTCTTGATATAATGCCCACCAAAATTCAGAATAGCCAGTTTTTTCAAGAGTTAATCTTTGTGATGCATCACAAACTAGCCAATATAAATAACGACAATTTTCAGACTTAATATGCTCATAAAAAGTTTGATGATTACACATCAAGGCATAACCATCTTTAATCAAAGCATAATTATCAGAAATATTCCAATAGCAGAAACCTAAATCTTCAAATTCAGTAACTATATTATTATCTACAACGGATTTCAGGTAATCAATAAGTTGTAAATCTTTTTCTCTTACTTCGGATGTCTTAGCAAAACGCTGACCCGTAACCTTTAATTCGATAAAATGTTTCCTTATTTGCTCATCCATATAAATCGCCTACCGTTTACATCGTATCTGTTTATATTTATTTTACAAAAGTATTTACGGGATTACAAGGCTTGTAAATTTTAGTTTTTTGTGATATAATATATGTGTAAAATAAAGCAATACAGCCACTACTAACAAAAATGTAGTGGCTGATTTTTTGTCCCTATTGTAGCACAAGCATACCATACATTTGCACAAAGCGCAATATCCCACGCGAAAGCGTGTATTTGCGTCGCAGACGCAACATCGTTTTTGCCGAAGGCAAAACATCGTTGATGCGAAGCATCGCATCGTTTGTACGTAGTACAACATCGTTTTGTGTCCGCCAAGGCGGAATGATGTTGACCTTACGGTCAAATGATGTTTGCGGTTTCACCGCAAAACGATGTTGTGTCCCCCAGGACACAAACACAAAAAGAGAGACACGATGAAAATCGTGTCTCTCTTTTTGGTGCCGATGGTGGGACTCGCTACGGCGCAACGCGCCTACACGCCCACGGCGGCGAAAACCGTTCACTGAACGCTTTTCTTCCGAAACCTTACGGTTTCTCCCGCCTGTTCGAGTCCCAACCATTAAGTAAAAAATAAACGCCTTCCTCAAAAGAGGATGGCGTTTATTTGGTGCCGATGGTGGGACTCGAACCCACACGGGTTTGACCCCAACGGATTTTGAGTCCGTCACGTCTGCCAATTCCATCACATCGGCATTTTTTATCCGAGGTTTTACCCTCGGATTTAATTACTTATTAAGAGCAATTACATTTGCAACGATAGCAAGAACAAAGAAAAGAATTGCTATATACTTTGTCCATCTGGCTAAAATTGCATCAAGGGTGCGAGCCTTATTTTTTGAAAGGAAGGTATCAGCACCGCCGGAAATTACACCGCTAACGCCCGCTCTTCTACCCTGCTGCATAAGAACTGCGGCAATAATAGCGAGAGATACTACAATAACGAGTGCTCCGAGAATTATTTCTAATACGCCCATCTTTATTTCCTCCATAAAATTTGGTTATTTCAAATCAAGTAGTATATATATTACCACATAAAGTTTTATTTTGCAACAGTTTTTTTATTTATGGCAATTACAACCACCGAATAACTTGTCTATATCAAGGGTTTTATTCGTTTTATCCTTAATAAATCCAAGTTTTTCGTAAAGTTCTTCGTAACATTCGCCTTGGTATTTCGCATCCATTGCGCTTCTCTCTGCGGCTACGTGCAAAGCGCTTCGGAGTATTCCATCGGCAAGCATTATATCCTCTTTGGGCTCAACGCAAAGAACTGTTATGCTTTTTTCATCAAGATAATAAAGAGAAAAACCGAGAATTTCTTCTTTATCACGTGCTACAACTGCGCCTGAATTTTTATTCACTTCAAAACCCTGTTTTTCAAAAACTGCGCAGATTTCTTCCCTAACTTTGAGGGGCGAAACGGTTATCATTTCTCTGCCTCCTTGGATTTTGAAATATTCATAAGGCGGGTAAGTTCCCTCTCGTTTAAAGGCCTCCAAGACCCTTGGGGAAGCATGCCGAGTTTAACGCCCGCAATTTCGGTTCTCTTAAGGCGCAAAACTTCAAGATTAACCGCTTCGCACATTTTTCTGATTTGGCGGTTTCTGCCTTCGTGGATTATAAAGTTAAGCACCGTTCTATCGGGTTTTCTTTCGATAACGAAAACATCGCAGGGCTCTGTTTTCTTACCCTCTATCACAATACCTACGCGAAGTTTATCCAGAGTTTCCTCTGCTACGGTACCGCCAACGGTTACCCTATAGGTTTTATTAACAAAACTCGAAGGGTGGGTAATGATATTGGCTAATTCCCCATCGTTAGTCATAATAAGAAGGCCTTCGGAATTGCGGTCAAGTCGCCCTACGGGGAAGATCTTAGTTCCTACATCCCGCGTTAAATCGGCAACGGTTTTGCGGTCCCGTTCATCATCCATAGTAGTAACAAAGCCGCGGGGTTTATGTAGCATTATATAAACCTTTTCATTTACGGGTACAACATTTTTACCCCTTACCTGCACCTTATCGCGCTTAGGGTCTACCTTATCGCCCAAAGATGCAACTCGGCCGTTAACCTTGACCTTGCCTTCAAGAATTAATTCTTCTGCCTTTCTTCTTGAAGCAATGCCACACTCGGAAAGATGCTTTTGCAATCTGATTTTATTATCCTTCATTTTAAATCTCCTGATTAAATGTATCCAATTATAAATTCAAATATATGGAGGAATATATCCCATTTCTTAATACTTATGCCCTCGATGACTTCATCTGATTTTATTTCTCTTTCGCAAATTTTATCGCCATCAACAAAATACTCGGCCCATCCCAAAACCTCGCCCTTTTCTACGGGGGCTACAATATTTGGTTTTATGTTAACCTTGCACTCGATTGCCGAATCCTCTTTCACACAGATTTCCAACGGCTCTATATTCACAGAAATACTATCTTCATTACCGTTTATAACGGGGATATCTATTTTTTTCTCGTTAGGTTTTATGTTAACCGATTCCACCCCGTCAAGTCCCCTATCCAAAAGGGCTCTGTGGTCTTGCCAGTCATTAGGGTCATCCAAAGTTACCGCTATCACATATTTACCGTCTTTACGGGCCGCAGAAACCAAGCATCTGCCCGATTTTTTGGTAAACCCGGTTTTAATACCTACTACATCATCATAAGTTTTTAAAAGTCGGTTATGATTTGTGATTCTTCGGTTATACGGGGGATTTCCGTAACTCACCACGATGCTTTCGGTTGCTACCGCTTCACGAAAATCTTCGTTTTTCATAGCTTCACGCGCTATGAGGGCAAGTTCTCTGCAAGTGGTATAATGGGTATCACCGTCAAGTCCCGAAGGGGTTTCAAAATGGGTATCGCGAAGTCCCATCCCTTTTGCCCTATCGTTCATCATCTGGACGAAACCCTCAACACTGCCGCCCACTATTATGGCTATTGTATTGGCGGCATCGTTGCCCGAAGCGAGTAGTAGGCCATAAAGAAGGGTTTTAAGGGATACAGTATCTCCCTCCAAAAGTCCCATAGAAGAACCTTCAACCGTCACCATTTCTTTGGTTGTTACGATTTCTCTATCAAGATTTCCGTATTCGCATAAAAGTAGCCCCGTCATAATTTTAGTGGTGCTCGCCATAGGCATACGGAAATCTTCATTTTCCCCGTAAATTATCTGCCCCGTATCACCGCAGATGACAACTGCGCCACCGGCGGAAGTACCCTTTGCTTTCAAACTTAAGGGAAGGCAAATAACAAGACATAATATAAAACTTAATATCCTTTTCAAACGGCATCACCGTTTAAATAATATGATTAATATCCGCGCTTTTAGCACGGATATCAATTATATCTTATTATACCTTTTGGATATTACCGTCTTCATCGAATTTAATTTCTTCTTTTGCAAATAAACTCTTAACTTTATCAATGAGTTCAGGCACCATACTTATTGCCTTGTCCAGCGTGTTCATATCGTTATAAATAGGCATCATTTTAACATCATCGCCGTTTACTGCGATAAATGCGATAGGCACTATTGAAACGCCTGCTCCGCCGCCACCGCCAAAAATGCGGTTGCCCGTTTTATTCGGAAGGTCGCTGCCTCCGGTTGCAAGACCGAAAGAAACACGGGAAATGGGTATCAAGGTTAAATTATCGGCTTTTATGGGGGTTCCGATTATGGTATCGGCATCAACCATAGCGCGAAGTTTTTCCATTGTAACATCCATTATGCCCTGAATATTATTTTCGCTCATATTCTACCTCTTCATTCCGTTTCTTCTTTGTGTTCATCGTCGATTGAAAGTTGCTCTCCTACATCGTTCACTTCGTGCTCAGCTTTGGGCAGGGGCGGAAGTTCGCTTAAATCACTGATGCTAAAGGAACGAAGGAAGTTTTTAGTAGTCCTATAAAGTAGCGGTTTACCGGGAAGATCCAAGCGGCCGCACTCTTCAATGAGTCCCTTCTCAACAAGAGTAGTTATAACGCCCGAACAGTCAACACCTCTCACCTGCTCTATAAAGGAACGGGTAACGGGCTGATTATAGGCAATAACCGCCAAAACTTCCAATGCGGCGGGAGATAAGGGGGTGCGCCTTTTTATATCAAATGCCTTCTTTATATACTCCGAAAAATCACTTCTCGTGGCTAATTGATATGTATTTTCAAGGCGGACAAGTTTAACTCCGCTCATATTTTTATCAAGTTTTTCAGAAAGTTCTACCGCTAATTTTTCAATTTTTTCAGGAGCAATTTCGAGAACCTCTGAAAGTCGGTCAATACTGATGGGCTCACCCGATGCAAATATAACGGCTTCAAGAGCGCTTAAAGTTTGTTCTTTATTCATTATTTTTTCCTATCCTTAATAAGTTTAATCTCGGCTTCATCATTTTCGCCTTCAACTTCTATTCTATTGGCTTTGCAAAGTTCCAAAACCGCCAAAAAAGTTGCTACAAGTTCGGAACGACTGCGGGCGGTTTTATAAAGATTTGATAAACTGCTCCTGCCGCCGCGGACAAGTTTCCTCAAAACAAAAACGATTTTACTCGAAACCGCAACGATTTTCTTTGCAACTATCTTGGTAAAGGGGGTTACGGGGGGAGGAAGACGCCTTTGTCCCCTACCGACCGCCGAAAGATACGCTTCATACATCGTTTCGGGGTTATGGATAAGCACATAGGTCTTATCAAGTTCCACATCATCGGGTGATTTAACAAATAGATTAAAACCATCGGTCATAGCAGAGAGTTTCGCCGCCATTTCGCGACAAACCTGATACTCTAAAAGTTCTCCCGTGAGTTCCTCTTTGAGTTTTACTATCTCATCGTGGCGAGGCAGCAAACTTACCGACTTCATATAGATAAGTCGAGCCGCCATCTCCAAAAACTCACTGGCTATCTCCATATCCTGCGCTTTAAAAAGTTCCATCTGCTCAAGATACTGGTCAATAAGCACCGAAAGTTTTATATCATAAATATTCAGTTTGTTTCGCGCTATAAGTTGCAGCAATAGATCCAAAGGACCTTCAAAGCTTTCAAGCTTATAGGATAAAACCGTTTCAGACATAAATTACCTCTAAATCACAATAAATAACTAATATATCCCACCACATTATCCGGAAAGATAAGTGAAGAAATAAGCAAATATAAATTCTCCACCGCGCCCGAAAGGATAGCCAAAGGCACCGTTAAAACATTGGTTGCAAGTAACAGTATTACCAAATAGAAAAGATATCTTTCATACTGCATAATGCGGTAATAAATTCTATCGGGTAGGATTACACCTAAAATTCGAGAGCCATCAAGGGGCGGAATGGGAATTAAATTAAATACCGCAAGGGAAATATTTATTCTTGCTACAAATACAAAGAAAACCGCAACATAATAGAAGAATTCAATATCGGTAACCGCCGTAATCAGAATCATTAAATTACCAAGCAGCACCCCGATAAGACCCATAATAAGATTTGCCACGGGACCTGCAAGAGCGGTTATGGCCATACCCGTTTTAACATTTTTAAAATATCTTGGATTCACACTTACAGGTTTTGCCCAACCAAAACCAAAAAGCAGGATACATAAAGAACCTATGGGGTCAAGATGGGCCATAGGGTTAAACGAAAGGCGGCCTTGCCATCTGGGAGTGGGGTCGCCAAGGCGGGTAGCGGCGAAACCATGAGCCCATTCGTGAATTGGCAGGGTTATAAAGATAACCGCCGCAGTGGAAATAAGATATATTATTACATTTAAGAAGGTTAAATTTCCACCTCTTATTATATCTAACAAGGCATAACACTCCAACTTAATGATATATTATTTATATATTATACTATATTATTGACACAATTACAAGAAAAAACCGAAACCTAATTTTATTTTTAGGTTTCGGTTTTGGTTTAAAAGATATAAAACAGTATGGCAAGGTAATGAAGCACACTGCCTATAACCACGAAAATATGAAAAACAGAATGCATATATCTATGAACTTTTCTACCCGCGATACCGTAAAGCACCGCCCCTACAGTATAGGATATGCCTCCCGCTAAAATAAGCAGAAATGCGCGGCGGTCAAGAACGGAAATTGCGATTTTGCCGGGCAACACTATGCACCAACCAAGTGCAATATAGCATATCATCGAAAAGATATTATATTTTTTAAGATCAATGGCATTAAGGGTTATTCCAAGCGCCGAAACGCCCCAAACAACGCCGAATATTACCCAGGCCAAAAAGGGTTTATGGGGCCTTATGGCAGAAAAGCATATAGGAGTATATGTTCCTGCGATTAAAATAAATATGGTGCAGTGGTCGATTACCTGCATAACCTTTTTTGCGATTTCGGATTTTAAACCGTGGTATACGCTTGACATTGTATAGAGAAGCACCATAGCAAACCCGAAAATAAAGGCACCGACGATATCATAGGCATTACCCACCAAAAAGGTTTTGACAACACAAGTAGCAAGGGCTATAACTCCAAATCCCCCGCCGACTATATGGGTTACCATATTAAAGATTTCTTCGCCTCTGGTATAATCGGGCAGAATTCTATCCCGAAGTTTCGTTCTTTTCATTTAAATTTTCTCCAAAAGCAAATCCATAACCGATGGACCATGTTCTATAAATACCCCTGTTTTTTCAGCATTTTCTTCGGTAAAGGATTCTATTCCCCCAAAATCTTTACGGCTATCATAAATCATAAAGGGAACGGGGTTTCTCGAATGGGTTTTGGTATCAAGAGGCGTTGGATGGTCAGGCATTATAAGAATTCTAAAATCCTCTCCCGAATCCTCAAAATATTCAAGACAAAGTTTTAAAGCTCTTTCATCAATATACTCTATTGCCTTAACCTTATTTTCCGCTTCGCCTCTATGGCCGCACTCATCGGGCGCCTCAAAGTGAAGATATATAAGATCATACCCATCTTTAAGGGCCTTTATACCTGCCTTTGTTTTTCCCTCGAAGTTAGTATCAAGATAGCCCGTAGCCCCCTCTACTTCGGGAGTGAGCATACCGGCGCACTTGCCGATGCCTTTAAGCAGGTCAACAGCGCTTACAACGCAACCCGTAACACCGTTCTTTTCACGGAAATTCTGCACTTGAGGTTTGGTGCCCTCTCCCCAAAGCCATATAGTATTGGCAGGGCGAAGTCCCCTTTTAACTCTATCAATATTCACGGGGTGGTCCTTTAAAAATTCATTGCTTTTTTTCATAAGGTCAATTAAGGGCTTAGCATTTTTGCTATCGCTTAAATACTCCCCTATAACTCTGCCGCTTATATCGTGAGGCGGAGTCATTTCGCCTAAATCGGTAGTTCCCTTATCAACCACTAAGCAATGCCGATAACTTACGCCGCTATAAAACTTATAAATTTCATTTCCGAGTTTTTCTTCTACGGTTTTGATAATCTCTTCTGCCTCTTTGGTGGATATATCCCCCGCGCAGTAATCAACCATAGTTTTTTCTTCAAACTTTTCTTCTTCCGAAAGGGTAACAAGATTACAACGGAGAGTAACATCGGTATCTTTTAAATCAATGCCGATGGAAGCCGCTTCCAAAGGCGAACGGCCCGTATAACAAACCATAGGGTCATATCCCATAACCGAAAGGTTGGCAACATCGCTTCCGGGCTTAAGTCCATCCGCAACGGTGCGGCACATACCCACCATTGCCTTTTCGGCAAGTTTATCCATAAAGGGTTTATGGGCTAATTCCATGGGGGTTTTGCCGCCCAAAACATCATTTTTTGTATCGGCCATACCGTCACACAAAAGCACTACATATTTCATAGGAAACACTTCTTTTCTAACAGATAAATATAAATTGCTATTATTATATCAAAACAAGCGGACTCGGTCAATTATTAACTTTAAAATTTAATATTATTTTACATTTCTTCCTCTTTTTATGCTGTTTTCACCGAATTTTTCTCTTAAAGTTAAAATAGAATCCTCAATTATCTCGGCTTTTTTATCCTCATTTATATCGCCGAATATATCCTGTTGAATAGCAACGTTATCATTTTTAAGTCCCGTAACCCTAAAGCCAACCGAGCGTAAGGGCAAAGACCATTTATAGTTATCCTCAAAAATCGAAAGGGCTCTTTTTGCCAACATAATGGATATATTTGAAGGTATAGAAAAAGTTTTTCCGAACTCCTTTATATTGAGAGAGGTATCCCGCGTATGCACCTGAACGCAGGTAGCGTACAAATCTTTAGCGTGAAGTTGCCTAGAAATATCCTCGGAAATTTCGAGGAAAATTTTCCAGACCTCTTCTGCATCCTTTATATCGTGGTCAGGAGTGACACTCCTTCCGATGCTTTTAGGCATATCATCCTCGCAAGGCGGTGTTACGGGTGAAATATCCTCGCCTAAAGCATAAGTTTTTAGCATAAGTCCGTTTTTTCCAAGAAGGCGGGAAAGCATATTTTCTCCGCAAAGGGCGATATCACCTATGGTGAAAACTCCCGAATTTTTTAGTTTTTCCGCCGTATTTTTACCTATGAAAAGCAAATCGGATACGGGTAACGGCCATACTTTTTCTTTGAAATTTTCTCTGGAAATCACCGTTACCGCATCGGGCTTTTTCATATCGGAGCCGAGTTTCGCAAACACTTTATTAAAACTTACTCCCACCGAAGCCGTAATTCCGAGTTCCCTTTTAATTTCATTCTTTATCCTATACGCTATTTCCTCACCTGACCCGAAAACACGGGTACTTCCCGTAACATCGAGCCAACATTCATCTATTCCGAAGGGCTCTATTAGATCGGTATATCTCTCGTAAATTTTACGGGCAAGAACGGAATATTCGTTATACTTTTTATAATCGGGCGGCAAGGTCACAAGATCGGGACATTTAAGTTTGGCCTCCCAAATTGCCTCTGCCGTTTTAACGCCATACGCTTTGGCAATTTCATTTTTGGCAAGGACGATACCGTGCCGCGCCTCTACGCTGCCGCACACCGCTACGGGCAAATTATAAAGGGTAACATTAGATAGAAGGGATACAGATGCAAAAAAGTTATTAAGGTCGCAGTGCAATATAACTCTTTCCGCCATATAATCCCTCCAAACAAATGTTCTTAATATAAATATTATATAGCCCCGCAGGCTATTTGTAAAGATTAAAATACTAAAAAACCATATCTAATTTTTGTAAAGCGCGAAGATGTAACCGCTCTATCTGGCGCTTACTGTAATTAAGGGTGAGGGCAGTAGCTTCAATGGATTTGCCGCATACATATTTCTGAAAAAGCACCTCGCTTAAAATCCCCCCATCTACCCTTTCTATCATATCTTCGATTTTATCGCGGATGCCGCGGGCAATTCCTATTTCCTTTATGTATTTTTCTTTGCGCTCGGTATCGCCTTCAAGCATTTCTTTTAATCTTTTTATCTTGCTGACGAGAATTCTATATTTTTTCAAAAACTCCCTCTTTTCACCAACCGTCATTTTAACCCTCCTTAATAAGTTTTGGCAGACAAAAGGCCACAAACTGACCGTAACTGTAATTTGTTTTATGTATTTTATTGTAGTTTTCCACCTGACCGACTATGCGATTTATGGGATTTTGAAGCCACCTTCTGCGCCTTCTTTGCTCACGGGCCCAAAGCCGTTGTCCTTTAATTCTGCACTCCTTGTCACAGTAATCTCTGGGCGTTCCTTTAATACGGGCACCACAGTAGCGGCAATGTCTGATTTCTTCGCAGTCCTGAAAATTGTACATCCTTGTTTCTCCTTTTGAATAGTTCTTGACAATTACGGAATTTTGTAATATAATTGTATTTGCAAAGAGGAATTTTACGGAAATTCGTAATCGCAAGGTTATTATATTACGGTTTTTCGTAAATGTCAAGTGTGAATTTACGAATTTTCGAATTTTTATTCAAAAACAAGGGGACAAAGTTTATGACAGGAATCTACGAAAGAATAGAGCATTTATGCGCAGAAAAGGGCATTAATATCACTTTTTTGTGCAGTGAGTGTTCTATACCGAGAGCATCCCTTTCGGATTTTAAAAACGGCAGAACCAAATCCCTTTCTGCTGAAACTTTATCTAAAATTTCAGATTATTTCGGCGTTAGCGTTGACTACCTCTATGGCAAAGAACCCACCCCATTTAATGAAGATGCATTAAAGGTCGCCCTTTTCGGCGGCGCTGAGAATGTGACTGATGAAATGTGGAACGAAGTTAAGCGTTATGCCCAATATATTAAGGAGAGAGAGAATGGAAACAAATAAGCTTTACCGCATTGCAGAGCGTGAGGGCATTATTGTAGACAGATTTTCCCTGCCCCAAAACTCCTCTGTTTCGGTAAAGAACGGCGATAACCTCTATATCGGTATGGATAATGATATTTCTGGCGCCAGAGAAAAGGTCTGTTTGGCTCACGAACTCGGTCACTGCGTAACCTTTAGTTTTTATAATATTTATTCCGCCCTTGATATTCGTGAAAAGCACGAAAGACGGGCTCAAAATTGGGCGATTAAAAAACTTGTTCCTAAATCAAGTTATAAAAAAGCCCTCAACTCCGGATATGATAATTTATATTCTTTGGCAGAATATTTTGGAGTAACCCCTGATTTTATGGAAAAAGCGGTCAGGTTTTACCAGACCGCATAATAGGATATTAATATGGGAGATGAATTTATGTATCCGTTATTATTAAAAGCGCCTATAAAAGATTTTTTATGGGGCGGCAGACGACTTTTGGATGAATATGGTTTTACCGCAGATTGTGAAAAGGCGGCAGAAGCATGGGTGCTTTCTTGCCATAAAAATGGTGAAAACATAGTTAAAAACGGCGAATTTTCGGGCAAAACTTTAAGCGAAGTTCTGAAAATTTGGGGTGAAAAAGGCATCGGCAAAAACGCCGCCGCTTTCCCCTACTTCCCCATCCTTATAAAACTTATTGATGCCAAGGACCGACTTTCTATTCAGGTGCATCCCGATGATGCTTACGCTCTTAAAAACGAGGGCGAATACGGAAAGACTGAAATGTGGTATGTAGTTGACTGTGAAGAAGATTCCAAACTTGTTTACGGTTTCAACCGCCATATAAGTAAGGATGAATTTGAGCGCAGAATAAGAGATAATACCATAACTTCGGTTTGTAATGTTGTTCCCGTTAAAAAGGGTGATGTTTTCTTTATTGAGGCGGGCACCCTACATGCCATCGGCAAGGGAATTTTAATTGCTGAAATTCAGCAAAACTCCAATACTACATATAGAGTTAGTGACTACGGTCGTCTCGGCGCCGACGGGAAACCCCGTCCTTTACACATTGAAAAGGCCCTTGATGTTACCGAAACCGCGCCGCCTAAAAGAAATTACGGTGATGTTGGCGAACTTACTCTTTATCCTTTCGGGGTATCAAGGAATCTCGCTAAATGCGATCTTTTCACCACCGATCTATTGACACTCAACGGCGCTGCAGGGCTTTATGAAAAGGATAGTTTCATTTCGGTTTTGGTTTTAAGCGGTGAAGCAAACCTTTCGTACCCCCTTGGAAATATGAAGGTTAAAAAGGGCGACAGTGTTTTAATTCCTGCAAATATGAGGGTTATTCTTTCGGGCGCCGCAGAGGTTATCTGCACACATCTGTAAAAACTAAGTTTGCCCTAAAGGGCAAGTGAAGTTGCCATAGGGCAGTGAAGTTACTTCGTAGTTAAGTTTGCTTCGCAAGTGTTTTACGGCAAACTTAACTTCACTTTTGGGCTTTAGCCCAAATACTTCTCTGTAGCTTGTTACAACTTCACTTTTGCGATAGCAAAAACTTCACATTAGCTATATAAAAAGGAGACATCTTCTTCGCGAAGTGTCTCCTTTATTTTTTATTTACCTATTCAATTTATATAGTTCCTCTGTTGCCAATCGGGTTTTGGCAACTATATCGCCCTCTTCTTTAGGTAGGCAATAGTAAAGGGCTTTGCTATTGCCAATACAAATAACATCAGAAATTTCGTACCAGAAATAATCGGCGTATAAAGAATATGAAACCTTGGGCTCCTGGCGGTAATCAAGTCCACCTTCTCCAACAAGATGAAAACCGTCTTTATTATGGGTAAGACGGCCTTCACCGATATTATAGACACATTTAGAATCTATCATCATATAGATATCCACATCTATATCAAGATTATATTCGCCTGATAATATTTCCTCTCTTACCTTTTCCCTTTCCCAGCGGTACCAATCAGGGATATGAGGAAACTCGGTTTCGCCTGCAGTGGCCTTCATAAAACCGTCTTCAGAAAGCTCATAAACCTTTCCGCAGTTTTTGCAGGTAAGGGTTATACCCTTGCCCTCGGTTTTTCCTTCGGCATCACAGTTAGGGCATTTATAAAGCACACGGTTTAGAAAATCCGCTCTGAAATCTTCGGTAATTTTAACGCCGTTTTCCTGCTGCCACTTAAAATTATCAAAAGAAAATTCGCGGTTTATAATATCATTGATTTCCTCAAATGATTTTTCTTTTATATCATTGGAAGAAAGCAAATATTCTTGCGTTGCGAAAATATTGGTTTTTCTTATCTGAAGTCCGTTATATAAAGGGTCATACGCAAAGGCGCCAAAGGTTTTAATCATTACTACGGGGATACCAAGTTTCTTAATAAGTTTTCCGATGCTTTCAGGAAGAGTTGTGGAGGTGCCGTCAAAACTGTAACTTGCTTCAGGGTATAGAAGAATTGAAGTTTTATTCTTTTTAACGCAATGCAGAATATCGCGGACAAGAACGCTATCCCCCACAAATTTTTGGGTTGGTATGCAACCGATAAGCCGCATTAAAAAATTTTTGCCGACAAATCCATCGGAAGTCATAACAATATTATATCTTCGAGGAAAAAGCAAGGCGCTTGCAATTTTTAAATCGATAAAACTCGAATGATTCATCAGTATCAAAGCGGGCTCTTTTTTCGAGAGTTTTTCCATACCGATTTTTTCATATTTAAAGCCCACACCCAAGAGGGTAAAAAAGGATAAAACCCTTATCACAAACGCGAGAAGTATGCTTGGTTTTAAGGGCTTTTGGTGTTTTCGAGGGGTGAGTTTTATTACTTCGCTATAAGGTTTTACTTTTGTTTTTATTTTCATAAAGTTCCCCTTATTTAGAAATTTTCTGATAATATTCTTTCATTTTTTTTGCATCCTCGGCCTGAGTGCCATCGGATTCGCAGATAAATATGGGGGAGCATCCGTATTTATACGTCAGTTCCATAACGGGCTCATAATCGGGACCGAAAACCGTATCCTCAAATGTAAGATGTTTCTTTTCCCCGCCCGCAGTATATTCAATTTTTGAAAAATGGGAGTGGAAGGTTTTAAGGCGGTCAAGACCTAATTTATTCTCTATCTCCCTAAATACCTTTTCATAATCGGCAAGGGTTTTAAAGCATCCTAAATCGCGGGCATTTAAGTGACCAAAATCAATGCAAGGAATCAGTCGCTCATCTATGGAACAAAGTGCCAAAACTTCATTAAGTGTTCCAAGTTGATTAACCTTACCCATAGTTTCGGGGCATATATGAATGTGACCGAGTCCCTCATTATCAAGGGCTTCTATGGATTTTTTCATTGTATCTATAGCGAGAGTCAGCGCTTCTTCGCGGCTTATTTTTCCGCAAGAGCCGGTATGAACGATAATTCTATTGCCACCCATAGCGTTAACCGCTCTGGCAGAAGCTAAAATATAATTTATTGAATTAAGACGCTTTGCCTCCTCAATCGAGGACATAGAGATATAATAAGGTGCGTGAAGGGATAGGGTTATTCCCTTTTCTTTTGCCAGTTTGCCAAGTTCTGCCGCCTTATCAACGCCAATATTAACGCCTCTGCCGCACTGATATTCAAAGGCATCAAGTCCCATTTTAGTAAGATACTCGGGAACTTGCAAACTATGTTTATATCCCATAGCGGCAAAACTTAAAGAATTACCTGCGGGACCGAATTTTGCTGACATATTTATTTCTCCTCATAATCAGTTATCTTATGCAATTTATATACGCCTTTTTCAAAGTATCTTCTGATTTTAAAACTCCAACCGTCTTCGAGTTTTATAGGTGTTAAAAGTATGGTTTTTATTCCAACGCATCTACCGCCCAAAATATCGGTAAAAATTTGGTCGCCTACTATGGCTACTTCGCGGCATTTTACACCAAGGCGCTTTTTACCGCGAAGATATCCGAAAGGTAAGGGTTTGCAACCGAGGGATATAAAAGGAAGACCGATACGATTTGCAAAGGGCTCGATTCTTTTTCTTTTGGAATTAGATAAAACCATAAGTTTTATGCCGCTTTCCTGCATCATTTTAATCCAATCCATAAGTCCTTCTGTGAGGATGGTGCCGTGATGGGTGGACATAGTATTATCCACATCCAAAAGCAAGGCCTTAATACCGAATTTTTCTAAAACCAAGGGGTTTATATCGGTTATTCCTTTAAATTTTATATGGGGCTTCAAAAGCATAATATTTCTCCTATATGGCCGAGATATTGGCAAATAAAAAAGGCGGTAATACTACCGCCTTTTAAAATTCACTGATTAGCGGAACTTTCTCTTGCGAGCTGCCTCCGACTTTTTCTTACGCTTTACAGAGGGCTTTTCATAGTGCTCTCTTTTACGAACTTCTTGAATTACACCGTCTTTAGCGGTCTGTCTTTTGAAACGACGCAAAGCGTTATCGAGTGATTCATTTTCTTTAATTCTAACCTGACTCATTCTTATTCCCTCCCTCCGCAGAATAGCAGGGGTTATATACTATCACAAACGATATTATACAATACATACGGGTAATATGTCAAGTTTAATTTTATCTTGTCACATTTTTTCAATGGTTTCCATTAAATAGTCACCGAACTCTGAACAAGTAGCGCCATCGCTACGGCCTGTAATAACATATTTTTTATCCACCATTGTGCAGTGATAAAGGGCTTTATCAAGTTTATCTGCCTTCTCGGTATAACCGATATGGCGAAGAAGCATTTCACTTGCTTTAAACATACTTGTGGGGTTAGCATACTGACCTCTGCCCTGTTCAATCATACGGGGCGCAGAGCCATGGATAGCTTCAAACATAGCGTACTCATCGCCGATATTAGCGCTACCTGCCGTACCTACACCGCCCTGAATTTGAGCCGCTTCATCGGTGATAATATCACCGTAAAGGTTGGGCATTACAAATACCTGAAAATTGGAGCGAACGCGCTCATTAACAAGGTTTGCAGTCATAATATCAATATACCAATCTTCTGCCGTAATTTCGGGATAATCTTTGGCAACCTCGTGGGCAATTTCAGAGAATTTACCGTCGGTCTTCTTCATAATATTTGCCTTGGTTACTATAGCAACATTGGTCTTGCCGTTTTTCTTTGCAAATTCAAATGCGGCGCGACAAATACGGCGTGTGCCTTCATTGGTTGTTACCTTAAAGTCAAAGGCCAGAGTATCGGGAATTTCAACACCGCGGCTGCCGAGAACATATTCACCCTCGGTATTTTCACGGTAGAAGGTCCAGTCAATGCCAAGTTCGGGAACCTGAACGGGACGGACATTTGCATAAAGGTCAAGTTCTCTGCGCATTGCAACATTGGCGCTTTCAAGTGTGCCGCCCTTTAAAGTGGTGGTGGGTGCCTTAAGAATTACATTGCAGGCCTTAATTTCAGCGAGAACGTCATCGGGAATCGCTTTATTATGCGCAATTCTGTTTTCGATAGTTAGGCCTTCAATGGTACGAAGTTCAACCTTACCTGCGGCAATTTCATCCTTTAAAATAAACTGCAAAAGGCGTTCGCTTTCGGCAGAAATGATGGGGCCTATACCGTCACCACCGCAAACACCGATAATGATTTTATCGAGTTTTGCATAATCAACCTTTTTATCTTCCTGCTCCATTCTGCGTTCACGGGCAATCTGCTCGGTTAAAAGTTCGCGAAAATGTTCAACCGCTAAATCTACATACTTTTCCATAATTATTTACCTTCCTTTGTGTATGCAAGCAAGCTACCTGCTTTTAATATATCCTTTTGTCTTTCGGTGAAGGAAGCTATGAGCGCCATTTCCTCACCGTTTGTTTCATTTTTAAGGGTTATTTCACCCTTTTCCATACCTTCGAAAACATCTGATAATGTAAGTTTATCGCCCTCACTGATTTTATCATAATCATCGGGGTTTTTGAATGTTAAGGGCATAATTCCCGCATTTATAAGGTTTGCAACGTGTATACGGGCAAAACTCTTGGTAATTACCGAACGAACGCCTAAATACATAGGCACGAGGGCCGCGTGTTCGCGGGATGAGCCCTGACCGTAGTTAGCGCCGCCTATAACGATGCTTTCTCCAAGGGCTTTGGCTCTTTCGGGAAATTGCTTATCGCAAACGCCGAAGCAGAACTGAGAAAGATGGGGAATATTTGAGCGGTAAGGAAGAATTTTTGCTCCCGCAGGCATAATATGGTCGGTGGTGATATTATCGCCAACCTTCAATGCAACCGTAGCGGAAAGCTCGTTTCCTTGGGGTTTAGAGGTGGGGAAAGGTTTAATATTGGGGCCTCTTAACACCTCAACCTCGTTTGCCGCATCGGGTTTTGCAGGATCTAAAACTGCAGTATCGTTAAGTTTGAAAGTTTTTGGCATTTTAACCTTGGGCATCTTTCCTAAATCGCGGGGGTCCGTAATTACGCCCGTAAGTGCCGCCGCAACAGCCGTTTCGGGAGAAACCAAGTAAACACCCGCATCAGCGGTTCCGCTTCTGCCTTCAAAGTTACGGTTGAAGGTGCGAAGGGAAACGCCCGCAGAATTGGGAGAGAAGCCCATTCCGATACAAGGACCGCAAGCGCATTCAAGAATTCTCGCGCCCGAGGCAATTATATCGCTTAAAGCTCCGCAATCCGAAAGCATTGTAAGTACCTGCTTAGAACCGGGCGAAATGGATAAACTCACCGACGGTTTAATGGTTTTGCCCTTCAAAAGAGCGGCAACCTTTAACATATCCAAAAGGGATGAATTGGTACAAGAGCCGATACAAACCTGATCCACCTTTGTTCCCGCAATGGATTTAACAGTAACCACGTTATCGGGGCTATGAGGACAAGCAATGAGGGGCTCTAATTCATCAAGATTTATATCTATAATCTTATCGTAAACTGCATCGGGGTCACTCTCAAGCGGCATATAATCCTCTTCTCTGCCCTCTGCCTTTAAAAATTGGCGGGTGATTTCATCAGAGGGGAAAATTGAGGTGGTGGCTCCAAGTTCTGTACCCATATTTGTAATTGTGGCGCGCTCGGGAACAGAGAGAGTTTTAATACCTTCGCCGCCCCATTCGATTATGGCTCCCACGCCGCCTTTAACCGATAAAATCCGAAGTATCTCCAAACTTACATCCTTGGCGCTTACAAAGGGTTTGAGTTTACCTGTAAGATTAACCTTATACATTTTAGGCATTGTGATATAGTATGCGCCGCCGCCCATAGCAACCGCAACATCAAGTCCGCCTGCGCCCATAGCAAGCATTCCGATACCGCCGCCCGTTGGGGTATGGCTATCGGAACCTATGAGAGTTTTACCGGGTTTGCCAAAACGTTCGAGATGCACCTGATGGCAGATACCGTTACCAGGGCGAGAAAAATAGATACCGTGCTTTTCGGTAACCGACTGAATATATCTATGGTCATCGGCATTTTCAAAGCCCGATTGCAAGGTATTGTGGTCAATATATGCAACACTCTTTTCGGTTTTAACACGGTCAAGCCCCATAGTTTCAAATTCCAGATATGCCATTGTACCCGTTGCATCCTGCGTTAAGGTCTGGTCAATTTTAAGGGCGATTTCAGTTCCTACGGTCATATCGCCGCTGATTAAATGTTCTTTTATGATTTTTTGCGCTATAGTATAACCCATTTTTTTGCTCCTTAATTGCTGTTCTTTATATGAATATAAGCGTTTTCAATATGTTTTTCCATAAGTTCGCTTGCCTTTTGAGTGTCGCCGTTTTTAACCGCTTCATATATGGCTTTATGCTCACTAACCGAAGATTCGGCGCGACTTTTACTCTCAACCGATGCTTTGCGGAATTTCTGCACCTTTTTATGTAGGGGTACTAAAACATCGAAAAACACCGAACTTCCGCTGCTCTTATAAATAAGGTTATGGAACTGATTATCCATATATTTAATTCTATCGGCATCTCGTTTTCCGTAATAGAACTCTTGAAGTTCAACGGCGTGAAGAAGTTCTTTAAGTTGTTCTTCGGTACGGTTTTGCGCGGCCAAAGCGGCGGCCAGACACTCCACCTTTTTTCTTATAAGGAATATATCTTCAACATCCTTTTCGGTAATACCGATAACAACCGAACCCTTACCCGATTCTTCTATTAAGTGCTCCTGCTCAAGTCGGCGAAGTGCTTCTCTTATGGGTGTTCGGCTAACGCCAAGTTCCAAGCTTAACTTACTTTCCGTAAGCACATCACCCCGTATATATTTGCCCGTTAAAATATCAGTTTCGAGTTGCTCGAAAACCTGATCGGCAAGGGATACTGTTTTATGGTCTATCATAAATTTTCTCCTTTTACTTTATAGATATCAAAGACGAGCGAGTTTTCCGCCTGTCAGTTCTTCGACCTTCTCTTCGATTTCGGAAACCGAAAGGGTGGTCTGGCGGCCGTCTTCATACTCTTTGTCTATCCATTCCTTCATCTTTATTACGAGTTCGCTGCGCTTATCCACCATTTCATCGCCCGTAAGAGAATAGTTTTGATTTATCCAATAGGCAATTCCTGCAAGTCCCGAAGTTTTGCCAAGCAGCACCGAAACGGGACGGTTGAGAATTTTTTCGGTATTGAAAATATTATAGATTTCTTCATCCTTTAAAAGTCCATCAGCATGAATTCCCGCCCTCGTTACATTAAAGTTTCGGCCAACAAATGGGGTCATAGGCGGAATTTCGTAACCGATTTCCTTTTTAAAGTATTCGGCAATTTCGGTTATAACGGTGGGGTCCATACCATCAAAAGAGCCGCGAAGAGAAGCATATTCCATAACCATCGCTTCAAGCGGTACATTACCCGTTCTCTCCCCTATACCGAGAAGCGAACAGTTAACCGCCGATGCGCCGTAAAGCCAAGCGGTAGAAGCATTGGCAACAGATTTATAAAAATCATTATGGCCGTGCCACTCAAGCATTTCACTGGGAACATCGGAATAATGCTGAAGTCCGTAAATAATACCCGGTACGCTTCGGGGAAGCGCTACTTCGGCAAAGGGAACGCCGTATCCCATAGTATCACACGCTCTGATTCTGACGGGGATTCCCGCATCCTTTGACATCTTCATAAGTTCATTAACAAAGGGTACAACGAAGCCGTAAAAATCGGCTCTCGTTATATCTTCAAGGTGACATCTGGGCATAACGCCCGCCTCGAATGCTTCGCCAACGGCGGCAAGATATGTATCCATTGCCTGCTTTCTTGACATTTTAAGTTTCTTAAAGATATGATAATCGGAGCAAGAAACCAAAATTCCTGTTTCTCTTATTCCCAAATCCTTAACAAGTTTAAAATCTTCTTTATTAGCTCTGATCCAGGTAGTTATTTCGGGGAACTGAAGACCCAATTCCCGACATCGAGCAACCGCTTCCCTATCCTTTTTACTATAAACGAACATTTCGGTCTGACGGATAATTCCGTAAGGACCTGCAAGGCGGGACATATATTTATAAAGCTCAACTATCTGTTCTACGGTATATGGCTCCACCGACTGCTGACCGTCACGAAGGGAGGTATCAGTAATCCATATATCCTTAGGCATACCCATAGGTACGCGACGATGGTTAAAAGCAACCCTCGGCACATCCTCATAGGAATATAAATCCCTATAAAGGTTGGGGTCTTCAACATCTTGAAGAGAATATTTATAAGTCGCCTGTTCAAGAAGATTGGTTTTATTTGAAAGTTCTAACATCTTGTATCTCCTTCGAATTTCAGTATAATTGTATACAATTATACCACAACGTCGGCGTATGTCAAGTGTAAATTATTTGAAATTATATTACAATTATATATAATATGCCACGGGCAACATCGTTACCCGTGGCTTTCTAATTCCGTTATACCATCGGCAATCTGGGAAAATGCGGTACAAACTGTGCTCGTAGTACCCGCTTCTGCCATAACTATAACCGTATATTTAGGATTTTCAAAAGGGAAAAAGCCGCAAAACCAACTATTATTGATTTCGTTGCCGTTTTGGTCGTATCTGCCCGTTTGGGCGGTAGCGGTTTTACCCGCGGCGGTGGTGGTTTCGGGGCTTGCGGCAGTGCCCGTTCCTTCTTCTACAACCGCCTTTAAATATTCCCGCAGTTTTTCTGCCGTTTCTTCTTCCATAACCTTTGTAGGTTTACCTATATCATATTCTTTAACTTCCCCGCCTTTGACCATCCTTTCTACAAGTGATGGCAGATAATAGGTGCCGTTTCCCCCTATGGCAGAATATAAATTAAGCATTGCCACGGGGCTTAAAAGCAAATCCCCCTGCCCTATGCTTAAATTGGCCAGCGCCGCTGGATTTTTAAGTCGCGAAAGTTCTGTAAGGTTACCTTTTACGGTTTTTATATTTTCGGCGATTTTTATGCTGCTGCCGAAACTCAAAGAAGAAGCCATATTATATACATCGGCAGCTCCCGTATTTATACCAAGGGTATAGAAAAAGGTGTTGCAAGAATTTGCAATAGCCGATTTAATATCCATTAACCCGTGACCTTCAATCTTATGGCACTTAAAATCTCTATCAATAATATGGGTTTTGCCCGTACATTCGAAATTAAAATACGCCGTTCCCTTTTCCAAGGCCGCGGCGGCAACGCAGGGTTTAAATGCCGAGCCCACGCTAAAGCACTGAAGCGCTCGGTTTAAAAGAGGTGCATCCTCACTTTCTAAATAATTGCCTATGTTTTCGATTTTAAAGGTGGGTTTGCTGACACTTGCTCTGATTTTTCCCGTTTCGGTTTCGGCAACCAAAACCGCCCCCTTATCAATTCCTTCCGCCGCCCTTTCGGCTATGCTTTGGATATTAACATCAAGGGTCGTAACCACCCCTTTAGCTACCTCGCCCAAATCGTTTTCGAAATCGGGTTTAATACCCTTTAGCGCTCTACCCTTTCCATCGGCAATATATACGGCGCTCACCTCGCTTTCGCTAAAGAGCCACTCATCATACGCCGCCTCAATTCCCGAAACTCCGTGATTTCCAGAATCGGTATAACCTATTATATGCGGAGATAAAATTTGGCTTTCGCTATGGCGGTAAACCGTAGTGAAAGCAATTCCATCCGCCTCTATGGTTTTTTCCGCCTTAAAAACGGCGGGTTTATTGCTTTTAAGCGTTTCCAAAACCCTTGCAAGTTCATCGCCCGAAAGTATGGAAGAAACGGCGGTTATGGCGGTGGGTTTTGGCAGAGCAATGCCGTAAATTTCCCTTTTATTATTGGTTATGGGGACCATATTTCTATCGTAAATTGTGCCTCTAATATCGCCTATTTTAATTTTATAACTTGACTGTTTTGCCTCTACCGACTGCAAATCGCCATCCATTATAACGGCAACCCTTAAAACGCAGGTTAAAAGCATCAGCATAAGCACAAAAAAGCAGACCGTAGCCCTTCTTGAAAAGACCTTTTCAAATAAATTATTTTCCACCTTGCAACACCTCATAAAAAGTATTGCCAAAAATAAAAAAACCAAAGCCGAAACTTTGGTTTTTTATTTTAAAGTTTTTCAAAATTATCTACCGATAGAACAAAAACCGCAGCGCCTTTTACTTCGGTTTCCACAGAGGTATCAGTGGGCATAAGCCCTCTACCGAAGGAAGAATTGGTGGGGGAATTTTTCTTTCGCGTTACACTGTGTTTGCGGATAATATCCTTCACTTTTTCTACCTCGTCATCCTCGGTACCTATAAGCAAGGTAGTATTACCAGTTTGCAAAAATCCGCCCGTGGTTGAAAGCTTTGTGATGGAAAATCCCCCGCGCGTAAGCTCTCCCGAAACACAAGCGCTATCATCGTTGTTTACAATAGCTAAAATCAATTTCATCTTGTTTTCTCCTGATTATTATAATATATAATTTGCTATGCTTCGATAATCGATTTCATCAAGATTTGGTATTTCGTATCGGTTATCATTGGTGTCTCTTATAAGCACTCGGCGGTCATAAAGCACCGTAATACTTCGATAAAAATCTGCAACATCAAATTCGCATATTCCTCTATCGGTTTTGGCAGTAATTTTTAAAACACCGCCCTTTTCATTCGCCTTAATAATTTCCTCAATTTTAGGAATGAAATAATGCTCATAAAGAGCTTTTTCTACCGCTTCTCTGCTTTCGGGCATAAGGTTATTTATATCCCTTATTACTGCAACCTCCGCTCTGTCTTTAATCAGGGTAATATACCTTTCGGCACCCGAAACGGGGAATAATCTTCGAGGCGTCAGTTTTTCAAATTTTTCTCCCGTGTAAAGCTCTAAATCAAGATAAAAATCATCGCGAATATAAATTTTCGCATTATCGTTTTCAATAAAAATCCGAGACATTATTTCCCCTCCTCTTCCGTTTTCCCGAGCAGGCCTTGAATTTCAATAAGTCGGTAATATTTGCCCTTTTTGCTCAAAAGCTCTTCGGGAGTTCCGCATTCAATTATTTTGCCCTTATCAACTACTACTATTTTATTGGCTTTGCGAAGGGTAGAAAGTCGGTGTGCAATCATAATGGTAGTTCTGCCCGAAATAAGACCTTCAATAGCCCCTTGAATAAGGTGTTCGGTTTCGCTATCCACCGAGGCGGTAGCTTCATCGAAAACAAGGATAGATGGATTTTTCATAACGGCGCGGGCAATGGAAAGGCGTTGCCGCTCTCCTCCCGATAGTCCCGTTCCCCGTTCACCGAGTATTGTATCATAAGCATCGGGCATATTGCAAATAAAACCGTGAGCATTGGCAATATCAGCCGCATTCATAACATCTTCAACCGAAGCATTTGGATTAGAAAAGGCGATATTATTAAATATGGTATCGTGGAACATAAGCGGCTCTTGTTGAACAAAGCCAATTTTACTGCGGAAATGGGTAAGCTCAATATCCTTTATATTAACACCATCCACAAGTATTTCGCCCTCATAGCCATCGTACATTCGCATAAAGAGGTTTATAAGGGTACTCTTACCCGAGCCCGTTGTTCCAACTATACCAACGATATCACCTGGCTCAATGGTTAGGTTTATATTTTCAAGGGTTTTCTTGGTTTTGTCAAAGGAGAAATTAACGTTTCTAAACTCTATTTTACCCTCAAAGTTTTTAATATCCGTCCTTGTGCCGAAATTGGCTTCGGGGTCGGCATCAATAATATCAAGCACCCTTTCGCAAGAGGTCAAAGCATGCTGATAACTATCCGAAAGATTAGCGAAAAATCTCACAGGGTTATAGAACATAGAAGCATAGGATATGAAGGAAACCAAAAGACCCACAGTCATACCCGAAGTGTTATTCATAGCCCATCTGCCGCCGAATGCCCAAATTGCCAAAGAGCCGCAGGACATAAGCATAGTATAAATATGGGGAAAAAGTGTGCCGAGGGCGGCCGCTTTTTTATTTTCATCAAACCAGGTTTCGTTATACCCGTCAAACTTTTGAACGGTTCGTTTTTCTGCGGTGAAGGATTTTATAACTCTGATACCGGGAAGCGAATCAGTGAGCATATTACTTACTTTAGCCCATTTTCGCCATATTCTTTGGTAAACAGGGCGCACTTTTTTACTGAAATATCTTGATAAAAGAACAACTACGGGAACGGGGGTCAGCGAAAGGAGAGCGAGCTTCCAATTTAAGCTAATCATAATAACCACAATTCCCACCATAGTACAAACCTGCACTATCGCCTCTTGGGTTATGGTCATCATAAAACTATTTATAGTAGATGTATCTCCGCTTATTCGAGAAATTATTGAGCCGGTGCTTGTTTTATCGTAGAAAGATACGGGCAGATATTGGGCTTTGGCATAAACGTCACTTCTAAGCCGCGAGGTTATGCGGTTACCCGCATTTCGCACAAGGTAACCTCTCACCGAGCCCAAAACGCCCTGCATAAGATAGAGTACAAAAAGGCCTATAACAAGAATTAATAATTGCTTGGTATCATTATTGGGTAAAACATCATCAACCAAGAGTTTAGATATGTAAGGGGGGACAAGTTGCGAGGCGGTTGCAAGACCTGACATAAAAAGGCATAAAAGCAAAACCCACTTTTGAGGGGCTATATATGTCCAGAGTTTTTTGATGAGCTTACCCTTGCCCATACAGTTAACACACTCGGCGCCTGGGTGGATGAGCGTTCTGCCGCATTTAGGGCAGCAGCAGATAAGTTTATCCACGCTGGCTTCAATTCGACCTATCGCTTCCTCCGCGCTATCGCCTGCCGCCATAGCGTTAAACTGGTCGCAGACCGATTCCATCAAACTCACGATAGAAAAGCTAAAACGCATAACCTTTTTTTCGTTAATAAAGAGAACCGCGTTGCCGTACTTTCTTTCAACACGAGCAGATTTAACCTCATTGAAGGTAATAAAAAAACTACTGTCGGTTTCGCTCTCCTCAACGCAGAAAATTCGACTGTTGGTTATAACCAAAGCCGATTCACCGTATTTTGAGTTTAGCAAAATATCGCCGACAATAGCAATTTTTATTTCTTCATTTTCGGTTGCCTTTGTTTCTATCCGTCGTCGCAAGGATTCGGATATGGGTTTATTACTTCGTAGATTTTCACACTTCATAATAAGCACCTCCGGTTTAAAACCGTTTTTCGAGATACTTATAACACATAATTATTCCAAAATCAACCTTTTGAGGAATTTCTTTTCAAAAAAATTTTTTTCGCCCTTTTTACTTAATTTTATTAAGTTTTTGGCGGGTTTTACCTAATCTACCTTCATACGAAGCATTGAGCCCACTTTGATTTCTCTCGGGAAGGGTATTTTAACCTTCATCATAGGTTTATTAGCCATTTCGATTGGGTTTCCTTTTTCATCGAGAAGGATATCGGTAGGCACCGCGAAGGGTACGCTGCCCGCTTCCAAGCAGTCAAGAATTTGACCTTTTAAGAACTTATTTTTAACGGTAGCAAGAATAAAGCCATTTTCATAGCCGTCCACATTGGCGGCAACGGCATAATCCCTGATATACCCTGCATTTTCGTAGGTTTGCGCATTCTCGGGGATGCCAAAATAAAAGCCCGTTGAATAGGTGCGATGGCTCATTTTATTAAGCTCTTCTTCTACCCAAAGCGGCAGTTTCCACTCGCCCTCGCACCCTCTTAAACTATCAAGGGCGCCGCGATATGCATTGGCGGTTACCGCAACATAATATTCGGTTTTGGCTCTGCCCTCGATTTTAATACTGTCAACACCCACAGCCGCCATCTTATCAAGGTGGTGGGCCATACACATATCGTTGGCATTTAAAATATAGGTGCCTTTATTGGTTTCGGTTATATCAAAATACTGACCGGGGCGTGTTTCTTCCATAAGAGAATAACTCCAACGGCAAGGTTGAGCGCAGTCACCGCGGTTGGCATCGCGACCCGTCATATATCTCGAAAGAAGACATCTTGCAGAAAAGGAAACGCACATAGCCCCATGGGCAAAACATTCGATTTCTAAATCCTTTGGCGTTTCGTTTCTTATTTGCTCTACTTCCTTTAAGGAAAGTTCGCGAGCAAGTACCACTCTTTTGGCGCCCAAATCATAAAAGGCATTGGCGGTATGGCTATTAACGATACCTGACTGAACGGAAATATGCAGTTCGCAGTTTGGGGCATATTTTTTAACAAGCCCGATAGTGCCCAAATCCCCTGCGATTATAGCATCTGCGCCCAAAGCGTTAACCGTTTCTAAAAACTCGGGAAGACGCTTCATTTCATCGTTATGGGGAATGGTATTGCAGGTAATATGCACCTTTTTGCCGAAACTATGAGCATACTCTATACCTTTTTTCAAGTCATCATTATTAAAATTTGCCGAGGCGGTGCGCATACCAAATTCTTCACCCGCGATATAAACCGCATCTGCGCCAAAATCTACCGCAGTTTTAAGGCGGATTAAATCACCCGCAGGGCAAAGAAGTTCGGGCACCTTAATCGAAGTACTCATATATCCAGTTTTTTCCTTCTTTGAGTTTATTTATAGTTACATTTTGTTCGGCAAGCGTTTTATGGAAATAGAAATTTCCTTTGCTATCGGTAACAAAATAATAGTATGGGCTATTCTTTTCGGGGTCTAAAACCGCCTTTATAGCATCAAGACCGGGAGAACACAAGGGTCCCGGAGGCAGACCTTCAATATTATAGGTATTGTATCTTCCGTCATCATTTTCGAAAGATCTGCCGTAAAAACAGGTGGGTGATGAGCCGAGGGTTGCGAAAGAGGGGCTATTCAGACGATTATAAAACACCGCCGCCACCTTGCTCATTTCTTTAGTATTATTACCCGCTTCCATCTGAACTATGGATGCAAGGGTTAAAACCTCGCGCATTGTAAGGCCTCTATCCTCGGCTTTTTTATACATATCTTCGGTAATTTTGCTTTCCGTCGCCTTAATCATTCTTTCTACGGCAAGGCGGGCGCACTCTTTAGAGTCATAGGCATAAAAGTTATATGTATCAGGGAAAAGATAACCCTCAAGAGCATAATAAACATCAGAATTATTATTTGCTTTAATAAGGTCGGAAGTAATTTCGGTGGTATTTATTGCCTCGAAGAAATCTTCCCTTGTGCAAACGCCCTTCTTTTCAAGAAGGGTTGCTATACCAGGTACTACGACATTTTCTCCGTTAACGTTTTTGGTATAGTCATTGATGCCTGTACCCTCGGGTATGGTAACGGTTACGGTTTTTGCCTTCTCGCCTTCATACATAAGTTTATCTGCAATAGCAGAATAGCCGATATTGTTTTTGAACTTATATACGCCGTATTTATACATTCCGTCATATCCCTTTATCTTGGAATAAACACGGAACGCTAGAGGACAGTTTATTGCTCCCGATTCTTTAAGTTCATTAACTATTGCGGTAGTGGACGAGCCCTTTTCTACCTCAAGTTCGATATTTTTACCCTTGCCTATACCAATGCCCAAAAAGTCACATCCGACAAAGGCAAGTAGGCCTATTCCTATAACCAAAACGGCGATAACGCCGATTATAAGCGGTTTCTTAAATTTCTTCATAATCTCACTCCGAATATCTCATAGAAGCGGAAATTTCTTTCGAAACTTCGCCGTTTCCCTTTATATAATCAAGAATCATAAAGCCAAAATCGTAGGCGGCACCCGCTCCGCAAGAGGTGATGATATTTTCGTCTATGACCACCTTGTCAGTGAGCACTGTAGCGCCTATTAATTCCATTTCAAAGCCCTTAAAGCAGGTGGCTTTTTTGCCCTTTAAAAGTCCCTTATGGCCTAAAACCGAAGGTGCAGCGCATATGGCGGCTATAAGCAGATTTTCCTTTTCTGCATATTCTAAATACTTTTGAACGATGGGGCTATTTTCGAGGTTTAAAGTGCCCGGCATACCTCCTGGGAGGATGATGCCTTCAAGGTTTTTAGTAGTAATTTCATCTGCCGAAAGGTCGCAGGTTATCTCTATTTTATGAGCGCCCAAAACCTTTTTATCTGCAGTAACGCTAACGGTTTTGATATCCACTCCGCCGCGGCGAAGGATATCTATGGGGGCTATGGCTTCCATCTCTTCAAAGCCATCGGCTAAAAAGATATAAATCATTTAAGCACCTCTTCTAAAATATCGGCGGCGATATCCGCGATACTTCTTGGCTCACCGTTTTCTGAACAAGGTATGGTTGTCCATCCCGAATAATCGGCGGTGAATTTCGCGGCCTTGCGGCAATTATTAAGATATTCTATATCGCTTTCGTGGATATCTTTTTTCTCTTCATCGCCCTCATATCTATTGGATAGAAGTTTTTGGGAAACCTCTACGGGCATATCAAGGAAAATTACTTTATCGGGTTTTGGAATACCGATTTTATTATATTCAAAATCATAGAGCCAATTAAGAAAATCTTCCCATTGCTCACGGGGTAATTTCGAGGTTTGGTGAATGGCGTTAGAAGTGGTATATCTGCCCGAAACTACCGTTCCGCCCGACTCATAAAATTCACCCCACACTTCTTTATAAGAAGCA
Organism: Acutalibacteraceae bacterium; assembly: GCA_045588995.1. Lineage (GTDB taxonomy): Bacteria > Bacillota > Clostridia > Oscillospirales > Acutalibacteraceae > UBA737. Next base: position 34,482 of record JAZNFF010000031.1, on the reverse strand, counting down.
TAGCGGTCAACGGAATAGAAAACCGAGGCGGCATAAGCATTAACATCGCCCGGTTTATCTCCGAATCTGCCCGCAAGATACATCTTTACAAGGGCGCTCGAATCACTGCTGTAATCAGGGAAAGATACGCTTTTACAATCAATATTCTTTTCTTTAAGCGCTTTCGGAAGAAGTTCAAGTTGAGTAGATTTTCCGCATCCGTCAAGCCCTTCAATAACTATCAGTTTACCCATTATTTTTAAGTTCCTCATATATTTTCTTCATTTCTTTTGCTCGTCCGCAGGACATTTTGCCTTCGGGGCAAGGACCTGCAACACAAGGGGGACCCGCCTTTTTAAAGAGTTCGGGGGCTACGCCGTTTACAAGCGCTAACATCTGGTCGGCCACATCGCGAATTTCCCACTGTGCGCGGGTGCAACAACGATGGCGGAAGAAGTTAAGCAGTGAACGGGTATTCATAGTAACCACCATTTTGGTTTCGCAGGCATTGGGAAGAACAAATCTTGCATCCTCGATGGCTTTTTTCTGCGCCATACGGGAGGCGGTTTTTTCATCCTTACCTTCCGCTAAAAACATCTCTTTATGCTTGGCGGTTAATATATCGGTTATTTTATCATATGCCTCTTGCGCCGCTTTCATAGATTCCTCATAAAGTTTAAGAGCTTCTTCATCGGCGGCAACTTCGGGGGGAGTAACAAATTCAAAAGAGCCCTCTTTAACATATCTTTGACTCTTTACGGAATAAGAAGCAATTCTATGCCTTGTAATCTGGGCCAAAAAGGAACGGGAAACGCCCTCAATTCCAAAGGTGAAAGAAGCGTGTTCCGTGGGGCTTTCGTGACCAAGGTCGGAAAGCATTTCCACAAAATCTGCGGCTTTTTCATCCGTAAGACCTGTGAGCAGTTCATCTATACCAGCAGAACTATAACAAAGTTTTGCGGCGGCTGCAACGGTTTTCGCGGGAAACGGAGTATGGGCAATTAGTGTTACCTTTGGCATATTTAAACATCTCCTCTTAGTTTAAACATTATAATACATTTTAATTGTAACATATAATTACCACTATATCAATTTATTTTTTTGTAAAATGCTAATAAAAGTATAAAATAGTTTTCTCTAAATATTATATAATATTTTTTAATAAAAGGGCTTTTTTTGATTTAAAAAATATGATATAATAGTCATAATTAAATATGGTGGAGGGAATTCATATGTCCAGTATTAACTTTAAGCACACTCCTTACGGCGACTTGGCCATCGTAAGTATGCGTGGTTGCGAAAGCATTTCCGAGAAGGTGGATTATTATCTCAAGCAGTGGCGAGGTATTGAAGGTGACGAATCCTTTGTTATAACCCCCAGTTGCCCCCGATTCGGTACAGGCGAAGCAAAAGCAGTTCTTAATCATTCGGCCCGCGGCCTTGATGCCTTTATTATCTGTGACTGCTTTAACTACAATGTTTCCTACAAAATGTATGGACAAACTGTTCCTATGAGTCCCGATGACCACTTCCAAGACCTTAAACGCGTTATTGCGGCTTTCGGCGGTAAAGCGCGAAGAATTACGGTTATTATGCCTATGCTCTATGAGGGCAGACAGCATAGAAGAACCGCCCGCGAATCTATGGATTGCGCTATGGCCCTTCAAGAGCTCGTTAATATGGGTGTTAAGAATATCATCACCTTTGATGCCCACGACCCCCGCGTTAATAACGCTATTCCCCTCGATGGCTTTGACAATGTTCAAGCAACTTATCAGATGATTAAAGCCCTTCTTAAAAATGTTCCCGATATTAAACTGGACCGCGAACACGCTATGATTGTTTCCCCCGATGAAGGCGGTATGGGTAGATGTATTTACTACTCCTCTGTTTTAGGCCTTGAACTCGGTATGTTCTATAAGCGAAGAAACTACTCAATAGTAGTTGACGGAAGAAACCCCATTGAAGCCCACGAATTTTTAGGAAACGATATAAAGGGCAAGGATATGATTCTTGTTGACGATATGATTTCATCGGGTGAATCGATGCTTGATATTGCCGCAAAACTCAAGGAACGCGGCGCAAACAGAATCTTCGTTTTCTCCACCTTCGGACTTTTTGTTGACGGTCTCGATAAATTTGATGAATATTACGAAAAGGGACTTATCGATAAGGTATTTACCACCAACCTTATCTATCAGACACCCGAACTTTTATCAAGAGATTGGTACTGCAATGTTAATATGGCAAAATACATTGCGCTTTTGGTTGATACCCTTAATAACGACAACTCAATAAGCAATCTGCTTAACCCCGTTGACCGCATTAAAAATATAATGGCAAAATATGCGGACAAGGATTAAAATTTAATAAACTTTCTAAAAGCCGTTGGTAATACAACGGCTTTTAATTTTATATTTTTATATTTTTTGTCAAGAATAAAGAAGGAAGGTGATTTTATGGCCGCAAGAACCGATTTGATTTGCGAACAAAAAGAAAGTTTCAAGGCATTAGAAAAAGGTTGCACTATTGAAATCTATAAAGAGAATGATATAGATTTTGAATTTACGGAAATTCTCGATGATGAAGTTTCAAGGTCCATAAAGAGACCAAAAGGCAGATATATTACCCTGAAATTTGAGCGGCTTGACCGCATAAGCGATACGGAAAATGTTGTAAAATCCCTGATTTCTTCCCTTAAAAAACTTTTTAAAGAAACGCCAAAAAGCGTAACAGTAGTAGGACTTGGGAATCAGGATATAACCCCTGATGCTTTAGGACCATTGGTTGCGAGTAAAATTCTTGCAACAAGACATTTATCAGGAGAATTTAAGAAAAAAACGGGGCTTTCCTCTCTCGGCTCCGTTTCGGTTATAACCCCCGGAGTTATGGGTAAGACAGGGGTTGAAACAAGGGAATCGGTAAGGGCGGCGGTTGATTTTATAAAACCCGATGCCGTAATTGTTATTGATGCTTTGGCCGCGGCCGAAACATCGCGGCTTTGCTCTACATTTCAACTTACCGATACGGGTATCTCTCCCGGCTCAGGCGTAGACAATAAGCGAAAAACTTTTAATAAAGAGTCACTGGGCGTTCCCGTAATCGCAATCGGTATGCCCACGGTAATTGACTTTGGCGGGGAAGAAAATATGATGGTTACCCCAAAAGATATAGACCTATTAATAACACGGGCAGCAGAACTTTTATCCCTCGCTTTAAACCGATTTTTGCACCCGTCTTTCGACCCCGAAACCATTGCGGAACTGACATAATTTTTTCATCCGCCTCATAAACTTTAATGAATGTGAGGTGGATAAAATGGAATTCAGATTCGCCGTTGCCCGTATTGTTACGGTAGCGGTGCTGTGTATATCCGTATTTTTCGGTGGGGGCGCGCAGATTTTATACCCGAAAGAAAGTATTATTTCTTCTCCTCAAGAAAACACTGCCATTTTGCAAAAGGAAGATACGGTAAATTCGGAACAAAATCCGCCCCAAACAGAAAATCAAAGCGAAGATAAAAATCCAAGTGAAAGCGAAAGCAGCGAAAGTGTTCCCGCGGCCTCTGAAGGCGCGGTTTTAGGCAAGGTAATTGAAAGGTTTATTTCACCCTATACGGCAAACACCTCATATAATAATGTTTATCTAAAAAATAATACCTCTTTGAAAATTGATTTGAAAGAATTTTTAAATGCTCCTTTGAAATTCAAAGTGGAGAAAAACGGAGCTCCTCAGGTTCTTATAATGCATACCCATACCACCGAAACTTTTCTTACAAGTTCCAAAGATTACTATACCGATACCGACCTTAGCCGCACCACCGATAATTCTAAAAATATGGCGGCTATCGGAAAATTAGTTGCCGATAAATTAAACGCCGCAGGGATTGTTACACTTCACGACTCCACCCAGCACGATTACCCTTCATATTCGGGAAGTTATACCCGCTCGGCAAAAACCGTTTCCTCTTATCTTAAAAAGTATCCCGATATAAAAATAGTTTTGGATTTGCACCGCGATGCCATTGCCCAAAATGATACGGATAAGGTAAAACTCACCGCCGATATAAGCGGCAAAAAGGCAGCGCAGGTTATGCTTGTTATGGGGGCGCAAACGGGCACGGTTAAAAATTTCCCCAACTGGAAAGAAAATCTTAAACTCGCCGTAAAACTTCAGCAAAATTTAGAAACTATGTACCCTTCACTTGCACGTTCAATAAGTTTGGTTGCTAAAAATTACAACGCCAGTTTATCCACGGGCTCTATGCTTATTGAAATCGGTACCGATGCCAATTCCATAGAGGAAGTCACCTATTCGGCGGAACTATTATCAAACGCTCTTATAAATACATTTAATAATTTAGGATGATTAAAATTGAAATTGTTTTTCAAAAGTTTTTACTTAAGTTTGGTTATTTGCCTATGCTTTTTAATTCTCTGCATTGGTATTGGCAAAACCTATGAAAATATACGGCTTATCGGTTTTGGCGAATATAAAGATGCCGTAGAAATCACCGATGCTTCCATAAGAATTCTGGATTTTGAATATGAATTTAAAAACCCCGAGTTTTAACCTCGGGGTTTTGATTTATTTCACAATGTTTTTTAAGTTTTTAATAAGCTTATTATAGGCCGATGAGGTTATACGTCCCATATCAACGCCGTTTATACTATACTGATATTTAGTTGCGCTATATTTAGTAAACTCAAGTTCTGCGGGAGCGCGCCCGTCCTGGAAGGTGATTTTTACCGTTGTATCGGGAGCGGCCGCCAAACTTTCGGTGCCGAAATCGGTGCACATAAGCTCAACAAAAACCGTATAGAAATTCTTAAAATCATCATACTTTACGGCTTTTTCGCCCAGAGTGACAGAATAGGGATTTTCTGCTTCTTCATCGTTTTGGGTGAGATTAAACTCATAGGTTTCGCCCGAATTGGTTATAGAGAATTTAGAAATATCCATAACGGAATATACGGCCACGGGGGCATAGTAGAAATCGGTGGGTTTACTGTCAAACACCTTTAAATATGCCTTTGCAACCTTTTTGATATTCTTGGATTCTCCCGTAATTACGGCGCAATAGGTATCGTCAACCTCAGAAATTTTGAAGAATTTTTCTTCACCCTTAATGCTCATTTTAACCTCAATATCGGGGTTATCGAGCCCATATTTTTTAAGGGATTCGGGACTCACATCAAAGGTATATCCGCCTGCAACGGTGGTGCTTTGGGTAAACATAGTTGTAATATCGCCCACATTGTCTGCATAACGGCTCATAGGTGAAGTTGCTTTATAATAAATATATTGAGCAAAACTATCGGTATTGGGGACAATATTTAAGGCCACGGGATAATTCTTACCCGAAATTTTCACATAATCAAAGGTGGTAATATTACCGCTTTGGTCCTTATAATCGGAAATATCGGTTTGGAATGTTGCCGCCTCAATATACGAATCATTAGCAAAATCGGTGAGGACGAAGGTTAAATCATCGAGGGTATAACTTTCAACCAGATATATCTTATCGTTTTTGCTGGTCATAAGATAGGTGCCTGAACCATCGGGAGATTCACCACCTATAAAAACGGAATATTCTTCATCTTTATCGGTAGTTACCTTGGCGGTAATTTGAGGATTATCAAATCCGCAATCAGAAGGTGTTTTTTTATCGATGGTCATAAGGGCATTGATATTACTTACTACCGATACGACATCCTCAATTTTAGAAGTACTGCAAACTTCGGGTGTATAACCCTTTAAATACCACTTTATCTGGGTTTCGGTTTTTTCTTCCTCGTTTTCGGTTATAGTTACCTTTTCCTCTTTTGAAAGGAAATCAAAGGTTCCTTCCTTATTGGTAACCGAAACCGCTTTAAGTTCATCGGTTTCATAATCTAAAACCGAAATCGAAGGGGTTTCGCCGCCTAAATCTATATCCGTTTCCTTTTCGGGAATCAGTTTAATAACGGCAAAGGTACCCGTAGCGAGTAAAACCAAGGCCAAGGCGGCAGAAATAACCGCATTTCTACGCCTTTTCTTTGGATCTGCAATTTTTTTATCATCGTGTTTTTGAGGGTCGGAGAATAGGAAACTTTCCTCTTCCCCTGACTCTTTTTCAATTTCTAAATTTTCTTTGTTATCGAAAAAATCGCTCATTAAGAATTTCTTCTCCTAATAAATATATAGATACCAAGGGCTATAGTAACTATCGGCAATAAGAACATAAAGATGATTCTTACAACGGTTGCTCCGGCGGCGGTAATCTCATTTGCAAAACTCTCATCACTTATAGTTTTGGAAATGAAACTTATTCCCGCATCGCCAACACCTGCCGCAGTATCGGCGGCCAAAAGGCAAACATCTTTATTATAAAGTTCATCATATTCTGCCCAATCCGACTGAATATAACCTATACTTGAAAAGGCATAGATATAGCTTTTTACTTCTTCGCCGTCTTCGGTATATGTCTCTTTGCAAGATTCAATTACACCTGCATATTCGCCCATATCATCCTCTGTATAATCAGAAAAATCTGCGGCAGAGCCCAAGGGTGCATTGACGACGAAATTGGTGGAACTCATAAGCGTTTCTACCGTTATGCTATCCTCGGCGGGTTCGGTTTCGGTCATAGGAACATTGGTACCCGTTACACACTGTGTAGCATCGTCAGGAAGATAGATACGGATGGTTGTTGGGTCATCGGTAAGACGGTAATAATCGTTAGTTTCAAAGAGAATTCCCTCTTCTATCGCTATACCCCATTGAGCCAAAAACTCATAGAGATTTGGTAAAGCGGGGTTGGTAGCATCTGCAAAGAAAAGAAGTCCTTTACCGAGTTTGCCGTTATTATCAAGGAAATCAGAGATGGCATCAAGTTCTTCCGCGATAAAATCGGTGGTGGGAGCCATTAAAAGAATAAGATCATATTCATCTGAAATCTTGGTTACCAATGAATCGCTTAAAACCGTAGTTTCGTAGTTATTATCTTTTAAAAGTTTAACATATTTTTCGGTATAATCATAAGCGCAGTGACCCGAAAGAATTGCAACCTTCTTATCCTTTTCGCTTTCAACATAAGCGATAGCGCCCGTTACGGCGGTTTCGATATTATTTCCTACTATTTGATACTGGCCGTATCCATAGGAAGCATATCCATTCTCATCATAAAGTTCATAGATATCCTTAAAGGTGATATGCTTAAATCTTTCGGTTCCGCCGTGATTAGTGCTTACGATAATATCTCCATAGGCGAGTTTTAATGAGGTATATTTAGCGGAAACCTCTAAAAACTCGGTGCTTTGAGGGTCAACAAAATTGACCGAGATTTTATCATTATAATCACCGTATTTTTCAACGATATTAACGGTCTGTGCGAAATATTCGGGAGAGCCCTGAGCGTTATAAAGGGTAGCAGCATAATTTGCGAGATAATCCTCATAGGTATCCTTATCGGCGCAAACGATAATTTCAATCTCTTTATCTACGCCCTTAATATACTCAATATTTTCTTCGCTAACGGTATTTGCCTTACCCGTTGACATATCAAATTCAAGATTAACTCGGGAAGCAAGCGCCGAAGTTAGAACATTGATAACCACTATACCTGCAAGAACAAGCGCGGTAATAAGAACGGAATATCCGCCTTTTCTCCAAATGGCTTGGTTTTTGATTTTTTTAGGGCGAGACGCCTTATTTTCGTTTTTCTTAAATAACATAATCGGCACCTCCTTTAAGCCCATCTTCTCTTCTCGAGCGAACGAACCGAAAGGAAAATGAATGCGGCCGTTATGCTCAAGAAATAAACTACATCGGGAATTGAGAAAATTTCAGTTGAGAAATTCTCGAAAACATTTAAAAATGCGATGCTTTCGAATATTTTGGCAACTACACCCGACTGCACCATAGAAGCGAAACTTCCCATATAAAGAACAACTATATTAATTACAAGTGAAAGAATTGCAGAAAGGGTTGGACTCTCTGTAAGAGAAGAAACAAACATTCCTATGGAAATAAGGGTGGCTCCCAAAAGCAGAGCGCCTAAAAGGGAATAGAGATATGCGAGGATATTTACCGAAACATAACTTGCAACGATTATTTCAAAAATAACCGTAGGCGCAAAAGCAACGGCATAAAGAGCGAGAGCGGCTAAAAATTTACCCATAACAACGCCCGTTATGGTAACGGGAGAAGTGAAGAGCACCTGGTCAACCTTCTGTCTTCTATCCTCACTTAAAAGTCGCATTGTAATAATAGGTGTTGCGAAAATCGTGATGGAATACATTATATTGATAACATTAGGTACATCGGGAGCACCTAAACTATATATCATCGAAAAATAAAGGCCTAAAAAGAAATAGAAGGCGGCAAGAATGATAAAACCAACGGGGGTAGTGAAATAGGATTTAAATTCTCTTTTAAATACTGCGGTCATTATTCTTCACCCTCACTTTCATTAATTTCTGTTTTTTCTTCGGCAGAAGTTTCACTTATTTCTTCACTTGCTTCTTCTGCTGTTTCTTCGGTGGCGCCAAGTTGTCTTCTTGCCTCATCGTTATCGGTTTCGGTAAGGCGAAGGAAGATTTGCTCCAAGGAAAGTTCATTACTCTGAAGGGAAAGAAGAGTTTTACCTCTTTCAACAATACGGTCATAAACAAGGGAGCGGATATCGGTATCCTCCTCGGGAGTAACCACGAAATCATATGCGCCTTCCTCTTTGGAGCCAAGGCAATTAACCGCCTTTACGCCCTTAATGGCATTGAGCGCCTTATACATTTCCTTTTCTTCCGCTACAACTCTGATAAGCAAGGAATGGTCGCGGGAAAGTTTTTTGGAAAGGTTATTCGGAGTATCATCGGCAATTATCTGACCGCGGTTAATAATAATAACACGCTCACAAACGGCCTGAATTTCCGAAAGAATATGGGAAGAAAGGATAATGGTATGATTTCTTCCGAGTTTTGCAATTAGATTTCTGATTTCTATAATCTGCTTGGGGTCAAGGCCAACGGTGGGCTCATCCAGAATAAGCACATCGGGGTTTCCTACAAGGGCTTGCGCAAAGCCGACTCTTTGGCGATAACCTTTAGAAAGATTTTTAATTAAGCGGTTTTGCACATTATCAATCTTAACAAGGCGCAAAATCTCATCAATATGAGGTTTTTTAGGGAAGGTAACCTTCTTTAAGTCATAGATAAAGTTAAGATACTCTCTCACCTTCATATCCATATAAAGAGGGGGAATTTCGGGAAGATATCCTATTCTCTTTTTTGCCTCTTCGGGATACTTTGCAACATCATATCCATCCACCGAAACCTCACCTTGAGTGAGAGAAAGGTAGCCTGTTATTATGTTCATAATAGTAGATTTACCTGCGCCGTTGGGGCCAAGGAAACCTATAACTTCACCCTTACTGATAGAAAAACTTACATTATCTACAGCAAGATGATTACCGTATCTTTTGCTCAGTCCGGTAACTTGAATCATTCTTTATTCCTCCGTTTAAAAAACTTTATAGTTTTACCTTTAAATAGTAACAGACAACATTCATAAATTTGTAAACATTTTATAAACATTGTTATACAGAATAGATTATACTATAACGACGCACTTTCTTCAAGAATTATTTTATATGAATATAAAATAAAAACCCGCTCGGACCGAGCGGGTTTAAAAATTATTCTTCTGTCTCTTCCGGTTTTTCAAAATCCACATCGGAAACGATAACATTTACCTTTGTTACTGCAGTTCCCGTCATGGTCTGGATTTTATCCTTAACATTTGCCTGAACGGCTTCGGCGGCATCGCGAACATTAACATGCTCTGCCACGCGGATATATACGCTTATGGCGATGGCACCGTTAATACTTTCAACCTTAACACCCTTAAAGGCGCTACCTGATTTTATGGCATTTTTAAAGTCAACAGATTTTTTGACTACGCCCTTAACACCATCAATTTCCTTAACGGCCATTTCGGTCATTTTCTCGATAACTTCGGTGCTTACGGAAAGTTTTACGCTATTTTCCTGCATATTATATACCTCCAAGATTTGCATCTCAAAATTCTTCTTTACAGATAGTATATCATATTTTTTTTAAAATCACAACTATTTTATGGTAATAATTTTTATATTAGCGAGTGACACATCGGTTTGATCGGCAACAATATCCTGAATTTGCAATGTTTGGGCGGTTGTGAGCCCCTCGGATTTTACCACAATATTTATGCTTTCATCCCCCAAAACCGCTACTGCTTTACTAAAACCCTTGGCCTTTAAAAGCGCCTCTATATTGCTCTGCTTTTCGTTCCGAAGGGCGATATTTTCGATTGCCGCCGTCACCTTTTCTTTTTCGGCGGACGTGAGCGCTTCAGTATCAAGCATTTCTTCCACCTGCTCTTTAGCGGTTTTATAGGCATCTTCCCTATCTTTTACCGCATCAGCGAAATAATCGGTTTCCTCTGTTTTGGCTCCTGTTGCTACGGTTTCGTTCTTGGTTTTATTATCGCTGACGAAGGTGGCCTGACCTAAATATTTTTCGTTGGAAGAAAATTTCATATTAAGCCAAACTGCCGCCCCAAGCGCCAATACCATTACCACTACTGCGGCCTGACCCCTCGTAAAAACCTTACCCTTTTTCATAAGTTGTTCCTCCTGTAATAAATACTCGTTTTGATGTTATATTAAAAGCCGCAGTTACGGCATTTTTAATCTTTTCGTTTATAAGGGTGTCGTCACCGCCGTCACAAATGACCGCAACCCCTCTGATTTCGGGCATCATATATGTAACCACAAGGGGCTCCTCGCCCCCATCGCTTGATTTAACAGTTATATAGGTTTTACTGCTGCTTTTGTTTATTTCCTCGCTGTTTTCACTTGTTCTGCTCTCATCATCTTCTTTAAAGGAATCGGCATAAGAATATTTTATTCCGCTTTTCAGGGTCACCACCACCGTAGGTTTCCTATCCCCCGTTATATCGGTAACTATTTCTTTAACCTTGCTTTCCAAACTTTCGCAGTAATCTTCTTCATCAAAATTTATTGCAGTTTTTTCTATTTCTTTTTCACCCTTATCGGCGCCGAAAAAAGACGATAAACCTATAAGCAAAATCCCGCAAATTCCTATTATTATAAGGGCTTTGGGGCTTCTTACACCTTTTTTTATATTGCAAATAAATTCATTCATTTACTACCCTCACTTCATACGCTCCGTCACTTCGGATTATCTCATTAATTTTAGTTGCAGATTCGTGAGAGTAAACTACTACTTCAGTAATAAATATGCCGCCGCTCTCACTTTTATCCGTAAAAACTCGTATTTTTTCGAATTCTATATCGGCGCGGCGCAACGCCTCCTCAAAGGTCTGCCTTGCGAGTACCTCTGCTCCGTTTTCCGATACGGATATATCTTGTTTTGTACTGTTAAAATCAATATCTATTTTATCGAGAGAAAGCACGCTCCCGAGGATGACACAAATAAAGCACAAAGAAAAAACATATTTAAGCGGCCTTGCAAAATTGCCCGACGGAATAATAACACTTATTCCGCCAAGCACTGTACAAACGGTACAAAAAGCCAGAATAAAAGAATAAAAACCGTTCATCACATTTTACCTGCCGATATAACGACCGTGAGGGATATTATAAACATACCCGCCACCAATAAAACGGTTGCCAAAAGTAATGAAATCATATCATCGACCGCCTTTAAAAGTCCTGAAATTTTGGGAAGGGAGAAGGCCGTAGATACCGTTCCCGTAAGAAGCAATGTTATTCTCCATAACACGAGTTCAATAATAACGGGCAGAAACATAACGGCCAATGCCACGACTCCGTAAATTCCCACCGATGACCGCAGTAAACTTACGGATGCGGTAACGGTGGTAAAAGCTTCGGCCAACGTGTTTCCCGCAATGGGCACCGATGTGCCGAGAATGAAACGGGCAGTGCGGACCGACATGCTATCCGCCGAAGAATTAACCGCCGTTTGTATGCTTAAAATACCTAAAAACAGGGTGGTGACAAAGGAAAGTGTCCATAAAGTTACCTTCTTTATGGCCGCCGCTATATTGGAATTATTAAGAAGTGGAGATACGGTGCTGCAAATACTGATGGAAAGATAGCCCCCCATAGCGGGAAGAACGAAAAAGGAAGCAAGGGATGAAACCGCCTCGGCTCCACCTATTAAAAGTCCACCCATAGCGGCCGATGTAATAGCCCCGCCCGACATAGAAACAACCCCCACAAACACGGGCACAAAACTAAGCATAAAATACGAGGTGCCTTTAAGGGCCTCCGCCGCCGAAGAAACCACTCCCCATATATCTGCGGCAATTACCCCGCCTACCGCCAAAGTAGCAGCAAAAAGCGCGGGTTCAAATCTACCCGTTTGCTCTCCAAAGGCGGTAACGGCAGCAGAGATTAAAATTATTCCGATTATGGCTGCCGCCGCTCTTGCGGGGGCCTTGGCGCCGCTCTTTATAAAATCTATGATATGAGAAATTATATTTTCGTTTTTTATGGAATTTACCCAATCTGGATTTTTAGGATCAATTCCGTTTATTTCTAAAAAATTTCGAGTTTCATCATCGAGAAAATCATTTATTTCCTCCGCGCCGCTAATTTCGTATTGTTCTTCATATATATCGGTTTCGGCGGCGCTGACACTAAAAGAAAATATAAAACAAAACAGCATAATAAATATTAGTTTTTTCATAATTTTGCAAATCCTAAGGCGGTGGTTAAAACATTTTTTATAAGCGGCAATGAAAGGGCAAAAACGGCGCATTTCCCCGCAAGTTCCGCCTTTAGTGCCAATGCTGACTGCCCAAAATCTCTGCAAGTATCGGCAGCAAAAGATGCGATATAAGATATTGCAAGCGCCTTTAAAACAACCGAAAAATAGGATAAATCAATATCCCCCGCCGAAAAAAGTTCTCTTAAATAATCTATAAAGGGAGTGACGGCATTTACCATAACCAAAAGCACGGTTACGCATGCCCCCAGGGAGACCAAAAAGGCGAATTCGCTTCTATACCCCTTTAAAAGCACCGATGATACAGCGGCAATCAAAAGAACTCCGATTATTTTCAAGAAAAGTTCTGTCACAGTCCGAACAATCCTTTTATGCTTTCGAATAAATCGGCTATGGAATTGACCACCATCAAAAGTACCACCACAAGCCCAGCCAAAGTGGTCAGCATAGCTTGTTCTTCCCTGCCTGAGCGGACAAGCAGAAGATTCAGCACCGTTACGATAATTCCTATGGCCGCTATTTTAAATATAAAATCCACATCCATCTTTTTTCCTCCGTTATAAAATCAAAATGCCTATACCAAAACCCATACATAAACTAACGGTTTTCCATAACTTTCCTTCGTTTGAAAGTTTTTCTTCTGCTGAATCCAGTTGCTTTTTTAAAAGCCCTTTATATAGTTCTATCCGCTCACATTCACCTTCGCAGTCAAGGGCGCCCGCCCCATCGAAAAACTCCTTTAAAAGCGCTATATCTTCAGAAGAAAAATCCTTTTCGGAAATTTGCGTTTTATAGGAGTTGAATCTCAGAAATTCGCAGGAATCAAAATGTTTTTTATAAAGAAAAGGCAGTTCCCACTGAGCATAACTCACACTTTCTTTAAGCCCCTCAAGACCTATGCAAATCTTGCGCAGATTTTCTCTGCGGTTTTTTAGTGAAGAAACCTTCACTTGACCGAATATGTAACTTGAGCTCATAATAATCCCAAACCCTAAAATTTTAAATAATAACCTCATTTTTTATATCACTTACCTTTAAAATTTTAGTTTTTCCAAGTTCCGAAGAAGACAGTAAAACCACCGTTTTGATGGCTCCCGAAAGGAGCAACTCTCTTGTGACACTTCTTCGCATAAGGTCTTTTTCCTCGCCTATATGGGCAGTGGTTATAACCATAACCCCCGAATTTAAACTGCTTTTAACACCCGCAAGTTCTGCATCGGTTCCGATTTCATCGAAAACAACGATATCGGGGAATAAAGTTCTTACCGCAATTTCTATACCCTGCGCCTTGCTTTTTATCATAAGAATATCGGTATTTTCGCCCAAGTCGTTAAAACTATGGCCCATACTGCTGCCTGAAAGTTCCCCTCGGCTATCCACAACAGCAACCCTATTTTTTCGGGCAAGTAACCTTGTTAAATCCCTGAGCATTGTGGTCTTGCCGCTACCGGGGGGACCCGCTATCAAGATACCGCCGTCAAACTCTTTTAAAAGCCCTTCGGCGCAACCCTTAATTTGTCCTGCAATTCTTATATTAATAGAGGAAATATCTTTGAAGGTACCCTTTTCGGTAAAGGTGCCGCAAATCCCTGCGCGGTTACCGTAAGGCATAGGAATATACCCCTCTCTTATTTCGCCTTCGTGGGCGTAAACCGATCTATTGCAAAGGGCCAAAAACAAAGCATCCAAATCCTCCTTGTACGCCCTTAAAATATCGGCTAAAAGTTCCTCGCAAGTTTGTCCGTTTTCCCTTAAAAACAACGCTTTCCCGCCTATTGTAAGGGATACGGGTAGCCCCGCTCGAACCCTTATTTCCTGAATTCTTGTCTTTATGTTTTCGGGGACTTTGTTAAGCGTATTTTTCATCCTTTCGGGAAGAAAGGATAGAGCGCTTTTAAACTGAATGCTTGTCATTTTTATCACCTGATAAAGAGTATGAAAAAGGTCTTATAAATAGAACAAAAGCGCCGAGAAAATTTCTCGACGCTTTTCTTTAATTCTTTGTCTTTTATTAGGATTTCTTTTTATTTTTCCTTTTAACCACTACGCCAACAATAAAAACTATAATTGCAGGAAGGATAAAGTACACGGCATTGACCAAAATCCACACGCGGAATGGAGCAGAGTTAAGTGCGCTTGAATATCGCATATAGTCAATAATTGTATTAACAACAAAGCAAATCAAAAGAACAATGCTTATTATATTGCATGCATTTGCGAACTTTACACCCTTCATACATTTGCCTCCTAAAAATTAATGGGCTTATCTTCCCACATTACAATTTCGCCCTTTTCCAAGGTCTTTTTCATATCTATAAGACGCTGATTTGATGAGCCGCGAAAACGCAGAGCCAAACTTTTAAGTTCTTCAACAAATCTACCGTCTACAAGCACATCAATAAGGGACAAAAACTCTTTTGTTACCTCGCAGTTGCAGTGGTCTCCGAGAGTGTTTAAACGCTCCAGAGTAAAGCCCGTAAACGCCCATACTGTTTTTTGGGGGTAAACCTCTCTTACCCGCTTTATAAAGGGCACCAAAGCCCGTTGGTTAGATGGTTCAAAGGGCTCGCCGCCCAAAAGTGTTAAACCCGTTATATAATCGGGTTTAAGCATTTCTATTATCTTTTCTTCCGTTTCCTCCGTAAAGGGATTTCCATAATTAAAATCCCAAGTTTCCGGCTGAAAACAGTTTTTGCATTTATTGGTACAGCCCGAAACAAAGAGCGTTACTCGCACCCCGGGTCCATTGGCTATATCACAGTTTTTTATTGCTCCGTAATGCATAAATTTCTCCTAAAAATTGCCTCCACTCATCAAATGGAGGCAATTTTTTAACATTTTTTGATTTTAAATTAAAGGTGGAGAACTCTTTCCTTAATTTCCTGAGTTCTTCCCTGATTCCAATACTGCGTTCCAATATATCCGCAGGTTCGACGTGCAACATTCATTTTATCCTGATCGGTATTGCCGCAGTTAGGGCAGGTCCAAACAAGTTTGCCATCGGAATCCTCTTTAACCTCTATTTCTCCATCCCATCCGCAAATCTGACAATAATCACTCTTGGTATTGAGTTCGGCATACATAATATTCTCATAAATAAACTGCATAACCGAAAGCACGGCATCAAGATTATTCTTCATATCGGGAACTTCCACATAGGAAATTGCGCCGCCGGGTGAAAGGGCCTGGAATTCGGCCTCTAAAGCCAATTTATCAAAGGCATCGATGGGCTCGGTAACGTGAACGTGATAACTATTGGTTATATAGTTTTTATCGGTTACATTCTTAATGATACCGAATCTCTGCTGCAAACACTTGGAGAACTTATATGTTGTACTCTCAAGAGGTGTGCCGTAAAGCGAATAATCGATGCACTCTGCGGCCTTCCATTTAGCAGTATATTCATTAAGTTTCTTCATAATCTCAAGGCCGAGTTCCTTGCCTTCGGTTTCAGTAAGTTTCTTGCCTATTAAACTATAAACGCACTCCCAAAGACCTGCATAACCAAGGGATAAAGTAGAATATCCGCCGTGGAGATACTTATCGATGGTTTCACCTTTCTTAAGGCGCAAAAGCGCGCCGTGCTGCCAAAGAATAGGCGCGGCATCGGAAAGGGTACCGGTAAGGCGCTCGTGCCTTGCTTGTAACGCTCTATGGCAAAGTTCCATTCTTTCATCGAATATCTTCCAGAATTTATCCATATCTTTATTGGCGGAAAGACCGATATCAACGAGGTTTACAGTTACAACGCCTTGGTTAAAGCGGCCGTAATACTTAGGTTTGCCCTCCTCATCAACATAAGGAGTAAGGAAACTGCGGCAACCCATACAAGTATAGCAGTGACCCTCGCCGTTTTTATCGATTTTATTCTGAAGCATAATCTTTTCGGAAATATAATCGGGAACCATTCTTTTAGCGGTACATTTAGCCGCAAGTTGAGTAAGGTACCAATAGGGTGTGCCCTCGCGGATATTATCCTCTTCAAGAACATAAATAAGTTTTGGGAATGCGGGGGTTATCCAAACACCCTTTTCGTTTTTAACGCCTTTATAACGCTGCTTAAGGGTTTCTTCAATAATTAAAGCAAGGTCCTTTTTCTCCTGCTCGTTTTTGGCCTCGTTAAGATACATAAATACAGTAACAAAAGGTGCTTGACCGTTGGTAGTCATAAGGGTAACAACCTGATACTGAATGGTCTGAACGCCGCGCTTGATTTCTTCCAAAAGGCGCTTTTCGGTGATTTTATCTATCTGCTCATCGGTAGCCGCTTGGTTGATTTCCTTAAGTTCTTTTTCTACTTCTACACGGATTTTCTTGCGGCTTATATCAACAAAGGGCGCCAAATGGGTTAAACTTATACTCTGACCGCCATACTGACAGGATGCAACCTGAGCAATAATTTGGGTAGCAATATTACAAGCGGTAGAAAAACTATGGGGCTTTTCAATCAAAGTGCCGCTGATAACCGTGCCGTTTTGAAGCATATCTTCAAGGTTAACAAGGTCGCAGTTATGCATATGTTGAGCGAAATAATCTGCATCGTGGAAGTGAATAAGTCCGTTTTCGTGGGCCTCGACAATATCGGCGGGCAGAAGAATTCTCTTGGTAATATCCTTACTTACCTCACCTGCCATATAGTCACGCTGAACGCTGTTAACGGTGGGGTTTTTATTGGAATTTTCCTGCTTAACTTCTTCGTTATTGCACTCGATTAGGCTCAAAATCTGGTCATCGGTAGTATTGGATTTACGAACAAGAGCGCGGTTATAACGATAGGTTATGTAACGACGGGCAACCTCAAAGGCGCGCTGATTCATAATCTGGTCCTCAACCATATCTTGAATTTCCTCAACGCTTAAAGATCTGTTCATATTAGCCGCAGCGCTTTCAACATCCTCGGCGATACGCTTAATCTGCACCTCGGACATTCTGGCACTGGGAACAACACTTTCATTTGCTTTGGTTACGGCAATAACTATTTTTTCAGGGTCGAAAGCGACCTCAGCGCCGCTACGCTTAATAATCTTCATAGTTTTCTCCTCTTCTGCCTCTATAGGCGGTATCATTCACTTCAAATTAACAATATTTCAACAATATAATGTGTTCGAGCAAGAAAAATTTTAGCATATATTGTGGTTATTGTCAACCTTATTTTATAGCCAAATTATGTCGTTTTTATTAGTTAAATTGCATAAAAGCCCGAAAAAGCGCGGATTTTCGCACTTTTTCGGGCTTTTAAATTCTTATTAATTTTTTTGCCTATACACTATATATTGATAATCAACACAGAAAGGAATGCAAGGGCAATACCTATTATAGATTTAACCGTAATTTTCTCCTTGAAAAACACCGCGGTCATAATGGTAGTAAGGGGCAAAGTAAGACCTTGAAACAGAGGATACATAACTGCCGAAGGGAGCAGTTTTGCCGAAAAGGTTTTAAAATAACTTCCTAAAAAGGTTGCAATACCCATCAGCGCTATAAATACAAATACCGATTTTAAAACCGACTTTGGATTTTCTTCTCTCCTATACTCACTCTTATTAAAAAATAAAAACGCTATTCCGAGTATAATTGAAGAAAACAGATATGTGTAAAAATTAAACCCTTCCGCTGAGCCGCCGTGGCAATTATAAACGAAAAGTTTCTGACTGAAATCCATAAGACCGTTGAGCAGTCCGCAAAGAATAAGTAGTACCACCGATAAAAAGTCAAGTTTCCCGTTTATTTCCTTATTATAAGAACACATAACGAGAGATGCGGCAACCAAAATCAAAAAGCTGATAATATCCTTTAAGGTTATGGGCTCACCAAAGAAAATTCCGCTGAGCGTCACCGTTACGGCTACCCCAAGCATTACAAATACGGTGGACAGCATAAAAGCACCTCTGCGCACCGAAAAAAGCCATACTATAACATAGCAAGATGTGACAACCGCGCAAAAAAGGGATATTAAAACCATATTTATATCCCAAAGGGCAGATATTTCAGTTTTTGCCGCAAGCAAAAGAACAAGGCCTACGGGAATGCACATAAGCATACGCACAAAACTGGTTAAAAGGGCGGAAGGTATCGTAGATGCCTTACTGCTCTGCTTTTTACTGCAAAAGGCCTTGGTAACACTCATAAAAACCGATAAAACAAGATAAAAATATCCCATTATTCCTCCAAAAAATAAGGGCTGAAAATCAGCCCTTAAAATTATTCTTCATCGGGCATTTCCCAGTTATGCCAGATATTCTGAACATCATCGTTTTCTTCAAGCATATCGATGAGTTTTTCCATTTTGGTAATCATTTCGGGGTCATCAATAACCGATGTGGTCTGAGGAACATACTGAACCTCGGCAGAAAGGAAGGAATATCCCTTTTCCTCAAGGGCATCACGAACGGTGCCTAAATCGTTGGGCTCTGTAGTAATCTCAAAAACATCGCCATCGAAATTAAAGTCCTCCGCGCCTGCCTCTAAAGCGGCTTCCATAACGGTATCCTCATCAAGTCCCTCGCCTTCGATTTCGATTATACCTTTTCTATCAAACATAAACATAACCGAGCCCGACTGACCGAGGTTACCGCCGCACTTATCAAAGTAGTGGCGCATCTCACCCGCAGTTCTATTGCGGTTATCGGTAAGGGTTTCAACAACAACGGCAACACCTGAAGGGCCATAACCCTCATAGGTGAGTTCCTCATAATCGCTGCCGCCCGACTCACCCGCCGCTTTTTTAATAATACGCTCAATATTATCATTGGGCACATTTGCGGCTTTGGCTTTAGCGATAGCATCTTTTAGTTTGCTGTTTTCGGCAGGGTTAGGACCGCCCGCCTTAACAATAACCGAAATCTCTCTGCCAATCTTGGTAAAGATTTTTGCCTTTGCGGCATCGGTTTTTTCCTTTTTTCTTTTAATATTGTTCCATTTAGAATGTCCTGACATTAATTTCACTCCTATTAGTTTAACAAAAACATTATACCACTATTTTTCTTTTTGGCAATACTAAATTTCGCGGTTGGCCAAAGCATTCAAACCCGAATCAGATTTTGGGATAAAGATTTCACGCTGTGGCTTTGTTAAAATATTCGCAAATCCGACAGGATTTGCTACGTTTTATGCCTTGCCCATCATAAAATCCTTTTATCACAAAATTCTGCGACCTGAAAGGCGCGGTTTTATGAGTAGCTTTTGGTGATGCGAAGCACATAAAGCCATCGCTTATGAGCGACAAAGAGGCAAAAGATGCCTTAAAACCGCCCTTTTGGGCTGGTTTGGGTTTAAATGCTTTGGCTAAGTTCTATGGCCTTTTCACAAAGCCGCAAAACATCATCAAAACTCGATATTTCTCCGCACATTCTGCGTAGCGATGCGGCGCCTTTTATGCCGTTCATATACCAAGCGGCGTGTTTTCTTGTTTCTAAAATTCCCTTATGCTCATTTCGGTATTTAAGCATAAGTTTTATCTGCTCTATAAATACCGAAAGCCGTTCTTCAAGGTTTTTTTCTTTATATTCACGACCTTCAAGATAGGCGTTTATTTCTTCAAAAATAAAGGGGTTTCCGCGGGCGGCTCTGCCTACCATCAGAAAATCGCAACCCGTTTTATCCATCATCTCTTTGGCGCTTTTGCCGTCTACGATATCCCCATTGGCGATAACGGGAATCTTAACGCTATCCTTAACCTTTTTTATAATATCGAGGTCAACGGGCGGAGCATACATTTGCGACTTTGTTCTGCCGTGCACCGTTATAGCCGATGCCCCTGCTTCTTCGCAGATTTTGGCAAGTTCGGGCGCATTGAGATTATCTTTATCCCAACCCGAGCGCATTTTTACGGTTACGGGAACATCCACCGCCCCTACTACCGCTTCCACGATTTTTCCCGCAAGTTCGGGGTTTTTCATAAGGGCGCTTCCGCCGCCGTGACCCGATACCTTAGGAGCGGGACACCCCATATTTATATCGATAAAATCGGGGCCGAAATCCATAGCTTTTTCTGCGGCTTTTGCCATTATAT
This sequence comes from Acutalibacteraceae bacterium, assembly GCA_045588995.1. GTDB lineage: Bacteria > Bacillota > Clostridia > Oscillospirales > Acutalibacteraceae > UBA737. The sequence goes on along the minus strand of JAZNFF010000031.1, from coordinate 13,740 downwards.
CGGGCTCACAACCAAAGAGTTGATTAGCCGTAGGAATTCCCTTTTTTTCGCAAAAAAGCAACTCGGCGGATTTTTTATCCCCAAGGGTTATTCCCTTTGCGCTGGCAAGTTCTCCCACAGTAAAAGAAGCGCCGTGCAAAGCACATATTTCACGCATGGCTCTATCGGCGACACCCGCCATAGGAGCCAGACCTGCAAATCCCGTAAATTCAAGGTTTTTTATCTTCATAACAAGGCAATTATACCGCAAAATAAAAAAACTGTCAATTTTTAAAATTTTAATAGTGACAAATCTATAAAAAGATGATAAAATAAATATATATATGCCCATAGAGCTTTTTAAGAGGTGAAAAAATGAAACTTTTAGCCATAGATGGTAACAGTTTAATAAATCGCGCTTTTTACGGAATAAAACTACTTTCCACCAAGGACGGAAGGTATACCAATGCCGTTTACGGCTTTATAAATATTTTGTTTAAACTCATCGAGGGCGAACACCCCGACGGTGTGGCAGTTGCCTTTGATATTAAAAAGCCCACCTTCCGCCACGAAAAATATGATGACTATAAAGCGGGCCGTCACGCTATGCCCGATGAACTTCGCGAACAATTTCCCCTCATTAAAGAATGGATTAAACTTGCAGGGTATCACTGCATTGAATGCGAAGGTTTCGAGGCCGATGATATTTTGGGAACTCTGGCGGATGCGGCGGTAAAAAGCGGTAACGAATGCGTTGTTGCTACGGGCGACCGCGACTCTTTGCAGTTGGTTTCGGAAAACACAAGGGTTTTACTCGCCACCACAAGAATGGGCCAGACCGAAGTTATCAACTATACTCCTGAAAAAGTTATGGAACGTTACGGAGTTACTCCTAAGGAAATTATAGAACTTAAGGCCCTTATGGGTGATTCTTCCGATAATATTCCCGGTGTTGCGGGAATCGGAGAAAAGACCGCCACCGACCTTATCTCCCGTTTCCACAGTATCGATTATATTTACGATAATATTCTCACCATTGATATAAAAGACGGTGTAAGAAAAAAACTTATTACCGATAGAGAAAACGCATTTTTAAGCAGATGGCTTGGCACCATTTGTTTAGAAGCGCCTATTGAAAAGAATTTTGAAACTTATAGAAACGACGAAACAGATAAAGATAAACTTTCGGCCTTTATGGTAGAACTTGAACTCTTTAAACTCCTTTCCCGTATGAACTTAACCCCTGTTTCTGCAGAAACCGTAAAATCCGAAAGCACCGAGATTTTTACCATCTCAAAATTTGATGGTCAGGGTTTTTCCGGCGCCGTTGATATCCATATAGCCGAAAACGGCGGAGTTTTGGTATATGATGGAAGGGTATATCCCCTATCTTCCGCAGAACTTACCGCCATACTTTCTTCATCTCAATACAATAAGCGTATTTACGGATACAAAGAGGTTTGCAAAAATTTTGAAGGCGTAGAAGGTGTAACTTTTGATACCCTTCTTGCCGCATATCTTTGCAACCCTTCTTCCAATGATTATTCCCTATCCCGTCTTGCCGCAGAATATTCGGTCAGCATACCTAAACTTGAGGGCAACACAAACGACGATATTAATGATGCATTGATGCTTCACGCCGTTAATAACACTCTCTATGATATGTTAAGCAAAAACGGTGAAATCAAACTTTTAGAAGAAATTGAGGTGCCTTTAGCGCGGGTTCTTGCAAGTATGGAAAAGGAAGGTTTCCTTGCCGACTGCGAAGGACTTAAAGAAAAAGGCGAAGAATTATCCCTGCGTATTGCAGAAATTGAAAAGGAAATTTTCAATCTCGCAGGGTGTCAGTTTAATATTAATTCCCCAAAGCAACTAGGCGAAATCCTTTTCGTTAAATTAGGGCTCCCCGCCAAAAAGAAAACCAAAAGCGGATACTCTACAAATGCCGATGTTTTGGAAGGGTTGCGCTATGATTTCCCCATAGTCGAACTTGTTTTGCAGTATAGACAATTTGCAAAACTCAAATCCACCTATTGTGACGGTCTTTTGGCTGCAGTAGCAAAAGATGGCAGAATTCACTCCACCTTTAACCAGACCGAAGCCCGTACGGGAAGAATCAGTTCTCTTGAACCGAATCTTCAGAATATACCCGTAAGAACCGAAGAAGGCAGACAACTTCGTAAATTCTTCATAGCCAAAGAGGGTTATGCCCTTTGCGATGCTGACTATTCTCAAATCGAACTCAGGGTTCTTGCAAGTATCGCCGAGGATGAAGCAATGATAAACGCTTTTAATTCGGGCGTTGATATTCACACCCTTACGGCATCGGAAGTTTTTGATATACCCGTAGATATGGTGCTGCCCGTAATGAGAAGCAGAGCCAAAGCGGTTAATTTCGGTATCGTTTACGGTATCGGCGCCTTTTCTCTTGCCAAAGATATCGGTGTAACCAGAGCAGAGGCCGACCGATATATAAAGGGTTATCTTGCCACCTACCCCGGCGTTGCATCCTATATGGAAAAGGTTATTGAAAAAGCCAAGGCAGACGGATTCGTTACCACCGCCTTTGGCAGAAGAAGATATCTGCCCGAACTTTCCGCCTCAAACGGAATGCTCCGCGCCTTTGGTGAAAGGGTTGCCCGCAACGCTCCCATTCAAGGCACCGCCGCAGATATCATAAAAATCGCTATGATTAAGGTTTACGAGCGCCTAAAAAAAGAACTTCCTACCGCAAAACTCATTTTGCAGGTGCACGATGAACTTATAGTTGAGTGTAAAAAAGAGGACTGCGAATCGGCTTCAAGAATTCTTAAAGAAGAAATGGAAAGCGCCGCAGAACTTCGGGTTAAGTTATCTGTTGATGTGAATAGCGGCGAAAATTGGCTTATCGCTAAAGGATAATAAGATGAAAATAATTTTTGTTTGCACGGGTAACACCTGCCGCTCTCCTATGGCGGAAGGTTATCTTAAATCAAAACGCATACCTAATCTTACGGTAAAAAGCCGAGGACTCTCATTGGGCGGTGACGCGGTAAGCGAAAATTCCGCCGAAATTATGGAAGAAATAGGTATTGATATTAAAGACCATATATCAAAGGGGCTTTCCCAAAAAGATTTAGATGCGGATTTATTTATCGCTATGACCGAGTCCCACGCATTAACTTTAAAAAGCATCGGCATAAGCGGAGATAAAATTAAGGTTTTAGGCGAAGGTATATCCGACCCCTTTATGCAACCGTTACCTGTTTACCGCGACTGCCGAAATCAGATAACTGATAATATTGATAATCTCATTTACGGCGGACTTATAGGCGGTATTTCAGTAAGAGAAGCCGACACTTTCGATATCCCGAAAATCGCGAAACTCGAAAAGAAAAACTTCTCGCTTCCTTGGAGCGAAAATGCCATACTTGAATCTATGGAACAAAAGACACTTTTTCTCGTAGCAGAGAAGGATGGCAATATTATCGGGTATATGGGGCTTACAATGATACTTGATGAAGGTTATGTTACCAATGTAGCCGTTAGTAAGGATTTTCGTAAAATGGGAGTTGGCACCCTGCTTATGAACAAAGCGATTGATTCCGCTTTTCTAAAAGGGCTTTCTTTTATTTCCCTCGAAGTGAGGGCATCTAATCAAAGCGCCATTTCCCTTTACGAGCGCCTTGCCTTTAAAAAGGAAGGTCTTCGTAAAAATTTCTATGATAATCCAAAAGAAGATGCAATTATTATGACAAGAAGGTTTAATTTTTAAATGATAATCTTAAGTATTGAATCCTCTTGCGACGAAACCTCTGTTTCCGTTACAAGAGAACGGGAAATTTTATCCAATATTATTTCAACCCAAATAGAAGAACACCGTATTTACGGCGGCGTTGTACCTGAAATTGCTTCGAGAAGGCATACCGAGGCCATAGGTGCCGTATGCGATGAAGCAATAAAGGCGGCGGGTATTACCTACGGCGAAATAGATGCCGTTGCCGTTACCTTCGCCCCCGGTCTTATCGGAGCGCTTCTTGTAGGCGTGAATTTTGCTAAGGGACTCGCCCTCTCTTTAAACGTTCCCCTTATTCCCGTTCATCATCTCCGCTCTCATATAGCGGCCAATTATATCAGCCACCCCGACCTGAAGCCGCCATTTTTATGTCTTACGGTTTCAGGCGGAAATACAATTATAACCGAGGTTAAAGATTATACGAAATTCGCGCCCCTTGGCGCCACCCTTGATGATGCGGCGGGAGAATGTTTTGATAAAACCGCGCGTTGTCTCGGTCTTCCCTATCCCGGCGGCGTAACCCTCGATAAAATCGCCACAAAATCAGATTTCAAAAAATATCCGCTACCCTATCCAAAATCCCCCAATGGTGAATACAACTTCAGCTTTTCGGGGCTTAAAACGGCGGTTATAAATCTCGTTCATAACGCGAAACAAAAGGAAGAAGAAATTGATATCCCCGTTCTTGCGGCTACCGTACGCGAAAGGGTTTGCGATATGCTGATTGCGAACACCATTAAAGCCGCCAAAGACGGTGGCTATAAAACCCTTTGTCTTGCAGGAGGCGTTTCGGCAAACAGTGAACTTCGAAGCCGAATGAGTGAAATCTGCAAAGAAGAAGGAATTGAACTTTTCTATCCCGAACTGAAATATTGCGGTGATAACGCCGCTATGGTTGGAGTTCAGGGTTACTATGAATTTTTAAGCGGAAATACGGCGGACAGTAATCTCAACGCTACCGCCACCCTTCCCATTGACTACAGATAATCGACTAAAGGGAGAATATTTATGGAAAACAAAAAACTTCTTTTAATAGTTAATCCTAAATCGGGCAGAGAAAAAATGAAGTCACAACTTTTAAAGGTGACCGAAATATTTTCTGCAGGCGGTTTTGAGGTCACCGTTTATCCCACGAAAAAGCGTGGCGACGGTACGGTAAGAGCGGCCGCAATTAAGAATGGTGAATTTGACCGCGTAGTTGTATGCGGCGGTGACGGCACCTTAAACGAGGTCATTACGGGACTTATGCAGTCGAGTGTTAAATGCACCCTCGGATATATTCCTTCGGGCACCCTCAATGAATGGTCTTCGGGACTTGGTATTGCAAGAAATATCCCCGAAGCCGCAAAGGATATAGTCCATGGCGAAATAGTTGAACTTGATATAGGAAAATTCGGCGATAAATACTTTTCTTACACCGCCTCCTTCGGCGCATTTACCGAAGCATCCTATTCGGCGCCTCAGGACATAAAAAATGTTTTAGGTCAAGCGGCATATTTCTTTGAAGGTATCAAAAGTCTTGGAAATATAAAACCTATTCACCTTAAATTTACAACCGATGAAAAAGAAATCGAGGGAGATTTCCTTTTTGGAGCGATTTCCAATTCTATGTCGGTAGGCGGAATAGTTAAATTCAACGAGGCCACCGTTAAACTCAACGATGGATTTTTTGAGGTGGTGCTCATTAGAAATCCTGCAAATCTTACAGAATTCCAATCCATACTTGACGGCATAATCCGTCAGGATATGAACCGCAACGGAATTGAATTTTTCCATACGAAGTCCATTACCGTTTCCGGCGGCGCCGATGTTTCCTGGACGCTTGACGGTGAGTTTGCAGAGGGTAAAGAAGAAATTAAGATAGAAAATATTCACTCGGCTATCAAATTGGTAGTACCCGAAAGTTAGGAGTTTTAAATATGTTTACAAGAGATATAGGTGTTGACCTTGGCACCGCAAATACTTTGGTTTGCGTTAAGGGCAAAGGTATCATCACAAGAGAGCCCTCGGTTGTTGCTTATGATATGAGAAACGATGCCGTGAGAGCCGTTGGTAAAGAAGCCAAAGAAATGATAGGCAGAACTCCCGGCTCGATTATTGCGGTTCGTCCTCTTAAAAACGGAGTTATTGCCGATTTCGATGTTACTGCGGCAATGCTTAAAAGATTTATCCGCGATGCTTTGAAGGGTTCCTTCGTTTCCAGAGTAAGAATGGTAATTTGTATACCCACGGGCGTTACAGAGGTTGAAAGCCGCGCCGTTTACGATGCGGCTAAACAAGCAGGTGCTACGGATATAGATTTGGTTGAAGAGCCCATGGCTGCCGCCGTAGGCGCAGGTTTACCCGTTTGGGAAGCCACGGGAAATATGATAGTTGATATCGGGGGCGGTACCAGTGAGGTTGCCATTATATCCCTCGGTGATATCGTTACTTCTCAGTCACTCCGTGTAGGCGGTGATGACCTTGATGAAGCCATTATCGGCTACATAAGGAAGAAGCACAATCTCCTTATTGGCGAACGAACTGCCGAGCAGATTAAAATAGAAATCGGCTCTGCAAAACCCTACAAAGATGAAAAATCCATCGAAATCAGGGGTCGTAACCTGGTTGACGGATTACCTAAAAATGTTACCATTTCTTCCGAAGAAGTAAGAAATGCTATGGCCGATACTATTGCGGAAATTATTGATACCGTTCGGACAACCCTCGAAAAAACTCCCCCCGAACTTTCCGCCGATATTATAGATACTGGTATTACCCTCACGGGCGGCGGCGCACTTTTGCGCGGTCTTGCCGAACTTATAGCCGAGGAAACAGGTATGCCCGTTTCGGTTGCGGCCAATCCCCTTGACTGCGTTGTTATCGGAACCAGAAAACGACTTGAAGGCGATAGCGGTTTTAAAAACTATACATTCCGCCGCGGCCGCCGTTTCAGATAATTTTAAGGAGATATAAACATGCGATTTTTCTTTCGCAGCAGACAGTTTAAAATCATTATAAGTGTTTTTCTTGCCTTGGTGATTATTTCTGCGATTTTTGGAATTTTAGGAAAAAGTATGGCTCCGGGAGCCGATGTTTTGGGAACTGTTACCGCTCCCTTCCGCTCTCTTGCCACCTCTATTTCAAATGTTTTTTCCGATTTTTCCAAAACCATTTCGGACGGAAACGAACTTATGCTTGAAAACGAAGAACTCAAAGAAGAATTAAATAAACTCCGCGAACAGATGGCAGATTTCGAGAGAATCGAAAGAGAGAATGAAGAACTTAAGGAGTTTATTGAACTTAAAGAACAAAATCCCGATTTTGAATTTGCTTCTGCCAATTTAATTTCAAGAGATAATGATGACCTTTTCGGCTCATTCCTCATCAATAGAGGTACTTTATCGGGCGTTGCTGTTTATGACCCCGTTATAACTACAGAAGGCCTTGTTGGATTTGTTACGGAGGTGGGACTGACTACCGCCAAGGTAACCACCGTTTTAAACCCCGACCTTACCGTTGGCGCTCTCGATAACCGCACGGGTGATTCGGGCATCGTTTCGGGAAAGGTTAATTTATCCGAAGAGGGACTTTGCCGTTTTTATAACCTTGCCCGTTCCTGCAACGTTGCCATAGGTGACTATGTTATTACCTCGGGTGAAGGCATTTTTCCCGAAGGCCTTTTAATCGGCTCGGTGACCGCCATTGGCTCCGACGAATATAACACCTCGGTTTATGCCGATATTGAGCCCTTTGTAGATTTTGAAAATATCAGAGGGGTTATGGTTATTACCGATTTTGAAGGTCAAGGCGGCATTTCTCCCAAAGGGGAGGATAAATAAATGACCAAAAAAAGTGAGCGGATATTTGCCCAAGGCGTGAATTTTCTTTTGTTTTTAATTCTCGCTTTTGCACATAATACAGGTTTTCACCCCTTCTCCATAGCCACGGCCAATCCCTTCGCAGTTTTTGCGCTTTTAATCGCTTTTTCTATGTTTGCAACCGAATGGAGTTCCTGCTTTGCGGGAATTTTCCTTGGTATATTTATGGATTCGGGAAGCGCAAACGGCTCCATTTTCTATACGGTTTTGTTTTTCATTTCCGCCTTGTTTGTTACGGTTGCATCAAGATATATTTTCAATAATAATCTGCGCGCCGCTATCGTTATGTGCCTTATTTGTTCCCTATTGCTTTTCGGAACAAGATGGCTTATATTCTACGGACTTCATTTAGGCGCCGCGGAAAGTATTACATTCTTATTTAAATCTGCGCTGCCTTCTGCGGTTTATACTACGGTTTTCATAGTACCCTTTTATTATTTCGAAAAAGCAATTTTTCAAATACTTGATTATCAGTAAATTGTTTTAAATAAACTATATTGCGAGGTGAACTCTATGCCCTTTAAGCGCGACCGTCAAACTTCCTTAACCGTTCTTTCGGTCATTCTCATAATCGCTATGCTTATCTATACTGTGCGAATTTATTCCTTGCAGATAGTAAATGCATCCAAATACTCCTCGGTTGCGGGAAGTACCACCGTAAGAACCGCCGTGCTTAAAGCGCCAAGAGGAGAAATTATTGATAGTTTCGGACGTCAGATAGCTGTTAACCGTGACGGATATAACGTAGTTTTCAATAAGGCCTATGTTAAGGATAATCTTAATGACGTTATTCTATCCCTTATTGATACCTTTAATTCTTATGAAGCGGAATATACGGACAAGTTACCTATCAACACCTCCGCCCCCTATGAATTCAAAGAGGGCGAATCTACCGATAAACTGATTTCCACCCTTAAACTCAACCACTATGCCACTGCAGAAAACTGCTTTGAACGGCTTATTGAAAGATATGATTTAAAAGATTACGATAAATCATCTCAAAGAAAGATTATGGGCGTAAGATACAGTATGGAAATCGCAAGTTTCTCCATTTCTTACCCTTATACCTTTGCCGAAGATATCCCAACCGAACTTATGAGAAAAATAAGCGAATCGGGATTTTTGCTGGACGGTGTAACCGTTGATGTCTGCCCATTCAGACAGTATGTTGATACCTCCCTTGCCGTTAATATAATCGGTTCCGTAGGTCCCATTTACGAAGAAGATTGGACCAAGGGCGAAAATTATAAAGACCGCGGTTATTCCTTTAATGATAAAGTAGGAAAAAGCGGAATTGAATATTACGCCGAAAAATATCTTCGGGGCATTGATGGGGAAATCACCTATTATCTTGACTCCGATGGTCATATCATAGAAAAAGAAATCACAAAAGAGCCAATTTCGGGCAAAACGGTTATGCTCACTCTTGACAGAAGCATTCAAAGAACTGCGCAAAATGCCCTTGAGACCACTATTTTGGATTTACAATCAAGAGGCGGCACCGCCGTTGCGGGCAGTGCGGTTATGATAGATATTAACTCGGGCGGTGTTATCTGTGCTGCCAACTACCCAACCTACGATTCTGCTACTTTAGGCGAAAAATTCGATGAACTTGTAAGCGACCCCCGAAAGCCCCTTACAAACCGTGCTTTCCAAGGCGTTTACCCCATCGGTTCAACGATTAAACCTATCGTTGCCACTGCGGCCATTGAAAAGGGACTTTATCATCAAGGCGAAACCATACGCTGTGTTCAGGTTTATGATTATTTTGATGATTATAAGCCAAAATGTTTGCACTATCACGGCACCATAAATCTTAATACCGCTCTTTCAAAAAGTTGCAACTACTTCTTCTTCGATTTAGGCAGAAGATTAGGCGGTCAAACCCTAACGGACTACTATAAGCAGTTCGGCTTGGGTACGCTTACGGGAGTTGAAGTCGATGACTCGAAGGGTATCCTTGTGGAGCCCGCAAGTAACACTTTAGGCGGCGACACCTTGCAGATATCCATAGGTCAGTTAAATGCCTTCACTCCTTTACAACTTGCCAATTACGCCGCCACTTTTGCCAACGGCGGCACCCACTATAAAGTTACCCTTATAGATAAGGTTGTTTCCTATGACCTTTCTAAAACCTACGAAAAGCGCGAGCCCGAAATTGTAAATAAGGTTTCTATTAAGGATTCTACACTGGAAGCCGTAAAGCAGGGTATGCTTTCGGTTACTGTTGACGGTACGGGTAGTACCGTATTTGCCGATTACGGAATTAAAATCGGCGGTAAAACGGGAACGAGCCAGACCAATAAAGGCGCTGACCACAGTACCTATATAGTATTTGCTCCCTATGATAATCCCCAGATTGCTATTTCCGTAATTCTTGAGCACGGTGACTCGGGCTATTCTGCGGGCTCTATCGTTAAATCTCTTTTGGATGCCTACTTCTTCAGTGAAGGTAACAATAAAGAAGATACCGTTCCAAATACGGTTTTAAAGTAAACTATGGTTGACTGAAACCGCAATTTATGATAAAATTACAAACTAATGAGGTGAAAATATGGCCCTTTTATTAGCAATAACCTCGGGAAAAGGAGGAACGGGTAAATCCACCCTCTCATCTTCCCTTGCCCTCGCATTTGCAAAACTTAATAAAACTGTTTTGCTTATGGATATGGATGAAGGGCTACGGAGTTTAGATTTATTCTTAGATGTAGACGACCGCATTGTTTTTGACCTTTCCGATATATTAAAGGGCGCTGATATAGAGGATGCTCTTTATGAGATGGACAAGCAAAAAAACATCCATCTTATTCCGGCACCTCGAAACACAGGGGAAATTAACCCCGATAAATTCAGCGAACTTATAGATACTTTATCAACCCGTTTTGATATTATTATTCTGGATTTCCCCGCCGGGCTTGAATTTGGTTTATATAATGTATTACCTTATAACACTCAATTTATTACGGTCTGCAACCCTGACCCTGTATCCGTCAGAGATGCGGGTATAGTTTGCGATAGGTTGCCCGAAACTGAGCGTGACCCGCGACTTGTTCTCAACCGCTTTGATATAGAACTTATAAAAAGCGGTACATATAAAAATATCGATGATATTATTGATATTTCCGGTATGCGACTTTTGGGAGTTGTACCCGCCGACAGCGAACTTATGCTACTTTCGGTTAACCACAAACTCCACACGAGAAAAAGGGCCTTTAAGGCCATTGAGCGCATAGCGCGACGACTTTTAGGCGAAACGGTACGCCTTCCAAAACCTAAAAAAATATAAAATTTAAATAAGGGGGTCATTTTTATGACAATAGCACTAATCGCACACGATGCCAAAAAAGAAATTATGGTACAGTTCTGTATCGCTTACTGCGGAATTTTAAGCAAACATAATCTTGTTGCTACAGGTTCCACAGGCAAGTTCGTTTCTGAAGCTACAGGACTTGATATAATTCAATTTTTAGGCGGGTCTCAAGGTGGTTCTCAGCAAATTGCCGCTCGTATCGGCTGCAATGAAATCGACCTTCTTCTTCTCTTCAGAGACCCCCTGAATCCCAGACCTAACGATCCGGATGAAAGTGTTCTTCTTCGTCTTTGCGATGTTCATAACATTCCCGTTGCCACCAATATTGCCACCGCCGAAGTTCTTATTCACGGTCTTGAACGCGGTGACCTTGATTGGCGCGATATCGTTAAAAAATCCTAATTGGAGTTTTAAATTATGGCAGAAATTAACCGTGCCGTTAAAGGCACCAACGATTTACTTCCCGCAGACAGCCACTCAAGACAGTTTGTTGAAGGAAAAATGCTTGATATTTCCCGACTTTACGGTTTTAGAGAAATACGGGTGCCCGTTTTTGAGCATACCGAAGTTTTCTCCCGTAATGTAGGAGATACAACCGATGTTGTTCAAAAAGAAATGTATACCTTTCTCGATAAGGGCGGGAGGTCTATTACCCTGCGCCCCGAGCTTACGGCGGGTGTAGTAAGAAGCGCAGTTGAGCACGGTCTCGTTAACGGCGCTTTACCCGTAAAGGTTTGTTATATAGGCGGTTGTTACCGCTATGAAAAGCCGCAGGCAGGCCGTCTTCGCGAATTTCACCAATTCGGCGTTGAATGTTTCGGCGCCGCCTCACCTTCGGCCGATGCAGAGGTTATATCCCTTGCCCGTCAGGTGCTTTTGGGCGTAGGCGTTGATAGAATCTCTCTCGAAATCAATTCAATAGGTTGTCCTAAATGCCGCGCCAATTATCACGCCGCCCTTAAGGAGTATTTTTCAAGTAAGGTTGATACCTTATGCGAAACCTGTAAGGAACGACTTGAGCGCAACCCTATGAGAATTCTTGATTGCAAATCCCCCGTTTGCAGCGAAATTGCAAAGGATGCGCCCGTAGTGCTTGACTACCTTTGTGATGAATGCAGTGAGCATTTTGAGGGTGTTAAGTCCCATCTTACTGCCGCAGGAATTGAATTTACGGTTAACCCCCATATTGTCAGAGGCCTTGATTACTATACTAAAACCGTCTTTGAATTTGTTTCGGGCGATATAGGTGCTCAGTCCACCGTTTGCGGCGGCGGAAGATACGACGGTCTCGTAAAACAAATGGGCGGTCCCGAAGTTGCGGCCCTCGGCTTTGGTATGGGTATCGAACGACTTATGCTTTTGCTCAAAAATCAAAATGCACTTCTTCCCGATGACAGAAAGTGCGACTTATATATTGCGCCAATGGGTGAAAAGGCGGCCCTTAAAGCCACCGAAATCTGCGCTCGCCTTAGAGGTGACGGCTTTGAAGCCCAAACCGATATCTGCGGCAGAGGTCTTAAGGCCCAAATGAAATATGCAGATAAAATCGGCGCCTTATATTCGGTAGTTTTAGGGGATAATGAATTAGAAACCGATACTTGTGTTTTAAAATGTATGTCCACGGGTGAAACCACCGAAATCAAAATCAGTGATATTTCGGAATCTCTTCTGAAAATAAAGACAGAAGCGGCTCTCGAAAATCTTCAGAATTCAGTTTTTTAGAGGTGTTTTAATTGCAGCTTGACAGAATGAACGGCAGTAAGCGTACTCACTACTGCGGAACTCTAACAAAAGAAAATATAGAACAGAATGTAACTGTTTGCGGTTGGGTGCAAAGACAAAGAGACCTTGGCGGTCTTATATTCGTTGACCTTCGCGACCGTTCGGGCATTATCCAACTTGCCTTTGATGACAATACGGAAAAAGCCGTATTTAGCAAGGCATCCCTTTTAAAGAGCGAATATGTTGCTATGGCAACGGGTAAAGTTCGTATGCGTTCTTCCATAAACCCCGATATTCCTACGGGTGAAATAGAAATCGAAGTAACCGAACTTAAGATTTTGGGCGAATCTCAAACTCCGCCCTTTGAAATTCTCACCGATTGCAATGCCAACGAAGAACTTCGTCTTAAATACCGTTATCTTGACCTTCGCCGCGCAAACCTACAAAATAATATTATGATGCGCCACCGCATAGCCAAGATTACCCGTGACTATTTCGATGAAAACGGATTTTTGGAGATAGAAACCCCCACCCTTATTAAATCTACCCCCGAGGGCGCACGCGATTACCTCGTTCCTTCGAGAATTCATAAGGGCAGTTTCTTTGCGCTTCCCCAGTCCCCGCAGATGTATAAGCAGATTCTTATGCTTTCGGGCTTTGACCGTTATATGCAACTTGCACGCTGTTATCGTGACGAGGACCTTCGCGCCGACCGTCAACCCGAATTTACGCAGGTTGACCTTGAAATGTCCTTTGTAGAGCGTGAGGATGTGTTCGCTATAGCAGAAGGATATATGAAGCGCCTATTTAAAGAGGTTTTGAATGTTGATATTCCCACTCCTCTTCCCCGCCTTACCTACACCCAGGCAATGAATGACTACGGCTCAGATAAACCCGATACCCGTTTTGATATGAAGATTAAAGATATTTCCTCTATCGTAGAAAACTGCGGTTTCGGTGTCTTTGCCGATACAGTTAAATCGGGCGGTACAGTTAGAGCCATTAATGCTAAAGGCGCCGCAGGTGTTTATACAAGAAAAGAAATCGATAAACTCACCGAGGAAGCCAAGGGCATCGGCGCTAAAGGTCTTGCC
>JAZNFF010000030.1:0-1716 GCA_045588995.1 Acutalibacteraceae bacterium | reverse complement strand
TTTAACGAGCACCGCGCCCTTTCCTTGAATTCCGTAAGCGCCCGCTTTATCACAATACTCATTTGTATCAAGATAAGCGTTAATTTCTTCATCGGTAAGAGGGTAAAACTCCACCTTCGTTACCTCGCTGAAGGAGATTTCCTTTTCACCTTTTACTATAGCGCAACCCGTTATAACCAAGTGGGTTTTCCCCGATAAAGATTTAAGCATTAAAAACGCATCCTCGCGGGAAGATGGTTTGCCGAGAATTCTATCCTCTGAAATTACGCAGGTATCTGCCCCTATTATTAAGGAATCGGGATGGTTTTTGCCAATATGCCTTGCCTTTTGTAAACTCAAATAAGCGGGGGCGTCAAGGGGGTTTATTCCTTCGGGAATGGTTTCATCAATATCGGCGGGGATGCAGGTATAATGGGGTATAATTTTTTCTAAAAGTTCCTGCCTTCTGGGTGAGGCCGAGGCCAGAATATAATCCATAACTAACCCTCAAGTCCGAAATATTTTGCGGCGTTATTATAGCAGATATCCTCTATAAGTTTGCCGAGATATTTTTCATCATCGGGGTATTCTCCGTTTTCAACCCAAGTGCCGATGAGATTGCAGAGGATTCTTCTAAAATACTCGTGACGGGTGTAGGAAAGGAAACTTCTGGAATCGGTAAGCATACCGATAAAGTTACCAAGAACCGAAAGATTAGCGAGGGATTTAAGTTGGGTTTCCATACCCGATTTGGTATCGTTAAACCACCAAGCAGAGCCGTGCTGAATCTTACCTGCGGCTTCGGTGCCTTGGAAACAACCGAGCACCGTTCCGATAAGTTCATTATCGTGAGGATTTAAAGAATAAATAATGGTTTTAGGTAAAAGCCCATCGTTATCGAGGGCGTTTAAAAAGCCGGTAAGGGCAAAACAGCACTCTTTGGTACTGATACAGTCAAAACCCGTATCTGCGCCGAGGGCGGCAAACTTATTTGTGTTTGTGTTTCTCTGAACACCGTAATGCAGTTGCATTACGATATCACGCTTTGCATATTCGCGGCCGAGGAATAAAAGCAGGAAGGTCTTATATTTATCGGCTTCAAGCTGTGTGATAGCTTTGCCGCTCATTGCCTTTTTGAAGATTTTATTAACCTCTTTTTCGTCGGCTACTTCATAAACCATATAGTCAATACCGTGGTCGGTAGCGCGGCAACCGAGTTGACAGAAATGGTCAAGGCGGCGAGCAAGGGCTGCGCAAACTTCGCTGACGCTTTCTATCTTCATATCGGCGGCTTCGGCCAATTTCTCTATATAATCGGTAAAGCCCGCCTTATCAATATTAACTGCTTTATCGGGGCGGAAAGAGGGGAGCACTTTAGCACTGCATTCGCCCTTTTCGGCAATTTCTTTATGATAACGAAGGTCATCGATGGGGTCATCTGTGGTGCCTATCATAGCAACGTTGGAGTTTTTAATAATGCTTAAAACTGACATACTGTCATCTTTAAGTTTATCGTTGCAAAGGTCGAAAACCTCTTTTGCGTTATCTTCGGAGAGGGTACCCTCGAAACCAAAATAGCGCATCAGTTCAAGGTGCGACCAATGATACATAGGGTTGCCTATGAGTTTCGGCATAACCTCGGCAAAATGAGAAAACTTGGTAAAATCATCCGCATCCCCCGTAATCTCGTTTTCGGCAACACCGTTTGAACGGATGGTGCGCCACTTATAATGGTCG